>JBFKFH010000051.1:0-16510 GCA_041618685.1 Rheinheimera sp. | reverse complement strand
GGTGCAAAACCCAATAACAGCATCAGCGGAGTCGCAGCGGCAAAAATAATACCAAGCTGTAACGCAGTAACAGTTACCATCTGACCATAAAGCAATAGTGCGATACCATCGTCACCTAATAACAGGGTTGCTGTCCACAGTTGTGTCGCCGCGGGCAATGTTAAGACGATTGCCAGCAGCGCCATTTTGCTCCAGCCACGGCAAAAAACCGCCCGTAACGAGAAGGTGTGCTCAGTCGCCAGTGTGTTTAAAATTGGCCATAATGCAGCCACCATGAAAGCCATAGCCCATTTCGATACCACCATGCCATAAGGTGCAGGTAGTAATTGAAAGACACCTTCCACTATTAATGGCACCAGCATCAGAAAGAACAGTTTAACCGGTGCTTGCCGCATTAAATGCCAGCCCTGCCTGAACCAGACGAGACTGCGGCTAAAAGGAATTGATGATGATATTGCGGTGGTGATTGTTGTCATGTTTAAGGCTCCTTGTTATGTAGTAAGTCCCTAGTCGATATCGATTGCTAAAACCTGACAATTTTTTTCCATAAGTTTTTATTGGCGTTAATGTGCGCCCTTGGTTGCCGCTGGGCTACGCGACAGCCGAACGTTTTGTTAGATTAAATTACAAAGGTGTTCAGCTTTACGTTGAGTGCCGATGCGCGCTTTGCTATACTTTCCTCCCGTCCTGATACCAATTCTTGAACAACCGTAAACTCCCTGTGTTTTAGCACCGGGTGCTTGGTGTTTTTGGATTTTGGTATTCATCTATTGATTAACATTGTCTAGGGGTCTCATGACTACAAGATATATCTTTGTGACGGGTGGTGTGGTTTCCTCCTTAGGTAAAGGCATCGCTGCTGCATCACTGGCTGCAATTCTGGAAGCGCGTGGCCTGAAGGTAACTCTCCTTAAGCTCGACCCCTACATTAACGTTGACCCGGGCACGATGAGCCCTATTCAGCACGGTGAAGTGTTTGTCACTGAAGATGGCGCAGAAACCGATCTCGACCTGGGGCACTACGAGCGGTTTATTCGTACCAAAATGAGTAAGCTGAATAACTTTACCCAGGGCCGTATTTACGCCGACGTGCTGCGCCGTGAGCGCCGCGGTGACTACCTGGGCGCAACCATTCAGGTTATTCCGCATATTACTAACGAAATAAAAAGCCGTGTTATCGCCGGTGCTGAAGGCTATGACATTGCGATTGTTGAAATTGGCGGTACGGTCGGTGATATTGAATCACTGCCGTTTTTAGAAGCCATTCGCCAATTGGGTACCGAAGTGGGCCGTGAGCGTACTTTGTATATGCACTTAACACTGGTGCCTTACCTGGGTACCGCCGGCGAAATTAAAACCAAGCCAACCCAGCATTCGGTAAAAGAGCTGCGCTCTATCGGTATTCAACCTGATATTCTGGTTTGCCGTTCTGACCGTCCTATCCCGTCAAATGAGCGTGCGAAGATTGCACTGTTTACCAACGTCGAGGAAAAAGCGGTTATTTCATTAAAAGACGTATCGAGTATTTATCAGATCCCGGCGCTGTTAAAGTCACAGGGATTGGACGATTTAGTCTGCCGTCGCTTTTACATTGATGCACCGGAGGCCGATCTGGCCGAGTGGGAGCAGGTGTTGTATCAGGAGTCGAACCCGACCGGCGAAATTACCATTGGTATGGTTGGAAAATATGTTGAATTACCGGATGCCTATAAATCAGTTAATGAGGCGCTGGGTCATGCCGGGCTTAAAAACCGCGTAACGGTAAATATTAAATATATCGACTCACAAGACGTTGAAAGCAAAGGCGTGGGAATTCTGGCCGGCATCGATGGCATGTTGGTGCCTGGTGGCTTTGGCGAGCGTGGTGTGGAAGGTAAAATTCTGGCGGCGCAGTATGCTCGCGAGAATAACATTCCCTATTTAGGCATTTGTTTAGGCATGCAGGTAGCATTGATAGAGTTTGCCCGTAATGTGGTCGGTATGACGAATGCGCACTCTACCGAATTTAATAAAGATACGCCTTATCCGGTGGTAGGCTTGATTACCGAATGGCGTGATGCCGACGGCTCGGTAGAAAAACGTACGGATAAGTCAGACCTGGGTGGCACCATGCGCCTGGGTAGCCAGAACTGTAACCTGATAGACAATACTAAAGCCCGGGAAATTTATGGCAAAGCGGTTATTCAGGAGCGGCACCGTCACCGCTATGAAGTAAATAACAACTTGCGGCCACAATTAGAAGAGGCAGGACTGGTGGTATCGGGTTTGTCAGCCGACAATCAATTGGTAGAGATGATAGAAATACCATCGCACCCGTTTTTTGTTGCTGGTCAGTTCCACCCGGAATTTAATTCGACACCACGTGATGGTCACCCGTTGTTTCAGGGCTTTGTCGCGGCGGCGTACAAAGCGCAGAAGCAACAACGCGTATAACATTTGCTAAGCCGTGCACCCTTGCACGGCTTTTTTCGTTTTAACAGGGAAATTTAAGCATGTCTGAAATAGTAAAAATTGTCGCCCGTGAAATCATGGATTCCCGTGGCAACCCAACTGTAGAAGCCGATGTGTATTTAGCCAGCGGAGCAATGGGCCGTGGCTGTGCGCCATCAGGCGCGTCAACCGGCTCGCGCGAAGCGTTAGAGCTGCGCGATGGAGACAAAAGTCGTTATCTGGGTAAAGGCGTAACCAAAGCTGTGGCCAACATCGATGGTGCTATTCAGGCGGCGTTGAAAGGTCAGAATGCCTATAATCAGGCGCAAATCGATCAGATCATGATTGATTTAGACGGTACCGAAACCAAGAGTAAGTTAGGTGCTAATGCTATTTTGGCCGTGTCTTTAGCCGTGGCGCGTGCTGCAGCTGCCGATAAAAAAATACCACTTTATCAGCATATTGCTGATTTGAACGGCACGCCGGGTGTGTACAGCATGCCAGTACCGATGATGAATATCATCAACGGTGGTGAGCACGCTGACAACAACGTGGATATTCAGGAATTTATGGTGCAACCGGTTGGCGCCAAAACTTTCGCCGAAGCGTTGCGGATGGGGGCTGAGATTTTCCACAGCTTGAAAAAAGAGTTGCAAAAGCGCGGCTTAAATACTGCGGTGGGTGATGAAGGTGGTTTTGCACCGGATCTGAAATCAAATGAAGAAGCGCTGTCTGTTATCGTTGAAGCGGTAAAAGCTGCCGGTTACGAGATGAACAAAGACATCACGTTGGCGCTAGACTGTGCGGCTTCAGAATTCTATAAAGACGGTAAATACGTGTTAAGCGGTGAGAACAAAAGCTTCGACTCATTCGGCTTTAACGACTATTTAGCCGGTTTAACCCAGCGTTACCCTATCGTATCGATTGAAGATGGCCTGGACGAAAGTGACTGGGACGGCTGGAAAGACTTAACCAATAAAATTGGTAGCAAAGTACAGCTAGTTGGTGATGATTTATTCGTGACTAACACAAAAATTTTAACCCGCGGCATTGAACAGGGTATTGGTAACTCGATTCTAATCAAGTTTAACCAGATTGGTTCGTTAACCGAAACACTGGCAGCAATTAAAATGGCGAAAGACGCCGGCTTCACCGCCGTGATTTCACACCGCAGCGGAGAAACCGAAGACGCCTTTATTGCCGATTTAGCCGTAGGCACCGCTGCCGGCCAAATTAAAACCGGCTCACTGTGCCGTTCAGATCGCGTAGCTAAATACAATCAGTTACTGCGTATTGAGCAGGAGCTGGCGGGTAAAGTGCCCTATAAAGGCCGTAGTGAAATTAAAGGTCAGTAACGACTGACTTTCACATAACACAAAGCCACCTAAGGGTGGCTTTGTTGTTTCTATGCCTTTTACTTAACTACAGTAGTGTTACTGCAAAAATAAGCGGCGGTCATAATTTAGTCATAGAGTGACGTTAGTATTACAGTTGTCAGGGTGACAAACATAAAGCCAGGGACGGTGTTGGCATTAACTGTATTACTTAGGTTGTACTTTTGGGACTAAGTGCATTTCACCATAAAGAATTGCTGCGCATTTTGCAGCACAAACTGCTGACACCGCTGTTTCAGCCGCTCGTCACCTTAACGGATGGCCAAATCTGGGGGTATGAAGCGCTGATCCGCGGGCCATCAGACAGCGCTCTGCATTCGCCGCTGCTGCTATTTAAAACCGCACAGACCTTCGACTTGCTCGAACCACTCGAATTGCTGTGTCGACAGCTGAGCATTAATGCTTTTGCAGCTGCACGTGTAGATGGACTATTGTTTTTGAATGTAAATCCGTTGCTGCTGCTTACCTCAGATCATCCTTCCGGTTTAACGAAAAGCTATATTCAGCAGGCTGGTTTGCAGCCCGATCGAATCGTAATTGAACTGTCTGAGCAGTTCCAGGTAGAAGATACCGAGCTGTTTATCAATGCAGTAAAACACTATCGCGAATTTGGCTTTAAAATCGCCATAGACGATCTGGGGAGTGGTTTTTCCGGATTGAAATTATGGTCAGAGCTGCAACCGGATATTGTCAAAATCGATCGCTATTTTATCGACCAATTGCACCGTGACCCGATTAAAAAGGCATTTGTAAAGAACATCATAGAAATAGCTAAGAACACCGGCTCCAGCATTGTCGCTGAAGGTATCGAAACCAGCGAGGAACTGATCACATGTAAAGAGCTCGGCGCGGATATGGGGCAGGGTTATTTGTTAGGCCGGCCTGAAACGGATTGCCGTGATGTCAGCGTTAAAGCCGCCCAGCTATTACGCATGCCAAAAAGTTTGCCGTTAAGCGAGGCGCTGGAGCCTGTCATCAGTAAAGTGGCGGCGGTTAGCGCCGATACCCCGGCGCAGCAGGTTGCCGCCTTGTTTGCCAGAGAAACCGGTTTAGCGTGTGTTGCTGTGGTTAATGCCCAGCTGCAACCGATTGGCATCGTTAGTAAAAACATGATAAACGAGCGTTTTTCACATCAGTTTGGCCGGGCGTTGTACGAGAAAAAGGCGATAGTACATTGTATGGAGCAGGCACCCGTTATCGTTGAGCGGAGCTTATCGATGGATACTGTCAGCGGCATATTAACTGCCGGCAGCGATGAAGACTCGGGTCTGTATTTTATTGTTACAGATAATGGTGAGTATTATGGGCTGGGCTCGGTACGCAAGGTATTGCGACAAATCAGTGAGCATAAATTTCAGTTGGCCCGGTATGCTAATCCACTCACATTATTGCCGGGCAATGTGCCAATAAATAGCAGGATTGATAATTTACTACAGACTAATCAGCAATTTACTATTGCTTATATCGATATAGATAATTTTAAGCCATATAACGATCAGTATGGTTACAGCAAAGGCGATTTAGTCATTGAACTGCTGGCACAGATTATTCAGGCAGAAACCGATGCGGCCATCGACTTTGTCGGCCATATTGGTGGCGACGATTTTATAGTGTTGTTTGCCAACTCACAAAGTGCACAGGTAGCCCAGCGTATTTTGCAGAGTTTTGAGCAACGGGTGCGGCATTATTATTTGCCAGAACATATCCGCCAGGGGGGCATTAGCGCAGTAAACCGGTCGGGAGTCGCGTCGTTTTATCCGCTACTTACTTTGTCGATTGGATTAGCTAACCCGGATCCGACACTATGTCTGAGTCATCACGATGTATCAGCCCTGGCTTCTGCAGCGAAACTACAAGCAAAAAAACAAACTGGCAGCAGCATCTTTATTAATAAAAGACGTGTGCCAGATAACCTGCAGCAAATACTGCTAGCTGAGGCTGATTTGGCTTAGGTGATTTTGTATATGCAGATAATGCGCACTGTAATACTGCGCTTTGGTTAACCGGCCATAAGCAAAATGTGGGGCAAGTTCGCCCTGCCAGCTGATAAATAAATCTATCTCACTGATTAACTCAGCCAGCGCAACGTCATTTGGCACACTGCTGACTAATGGCGGTGCTGCGGGGATAGGTTCATCTAACGGATGCGACATACTGCCGGTTGCTGAGAACACATTCAGCGCTGCGCTGCCCAGGGTATAACGAAAAATCGCCGACTTAGCCACCGGGTAACCCAAACGTGAGTAGCGAATACTTTGCGCCAGGTGTTGCATTACTTCGCTAACGTTCCAGTGGCCGCTGCTCGTTAATTTGTCGGCGGGTAGGCGTCTGAGGTGAAGCACTAACTCCTGTAGCGGGTATAGTCGTGCCATGGCGACAGTTTTGATACCTAACGCCAATGCCACGGGGGTGGCCAGTGCGCTTAACAGGAATTTACGCCGGTTCATCTTCACCTTTATTCTCCTTTTTATTTAAGGCATCGCGGGTTGCCCGACAATATCGCAGCGGTGTGCATAGCTAACATTGCCTCTAGGGGGCATACGTTAGCCAGATTGTTTTGCTTTTGCTACAAAATTAACGGCAATAAACGGATGTAAATATGGTAAAACCTAAGTAGCATAGTGCATACATAGCGTGAAATTCTGAGTTAGGGAGCAGCCGTGATGTTTGACTGGATTTATAGTCCGGAGGCCTGGGTAGCGCTAGGCACCCTTATGGCGTTGGAGGTAGTGTTAGGCATCGACAACATTATTTTTATTTCTATTCTGGTCGGTAAGTTGCCTCCGCAGCAGCGCGACTCAGCCCGACGCATAGGACTGGGGCTGGCAATGTTGTCACGCCTGCTGCTATTGCTTAGTCTGGCCTGGATCGTCGGCCTGACAGCGCCGTGGTTTAGTGTGTTTGGCCATGATATTTCCGGCCGTGATTTTGTGCTAATAGTAGGTGGCTTCTTCTTGCTGGCTAAATCCACTCATGAAATTCATGACAGCCTCGAAGGCGGGCAACAGGTTAACGCGGCAAAGGCTGCCAGCAGTTACCTGGCAATATTAGTGCAAATTATGTTGCTGGATGTGGTGTTCTCATTAGATTCAGTTATTACCGCAGTTGGCTTGGTTGAACACCTGTCGATTATGGTTATCGCAGTTATGGCTTCGGTCGTGGTGATGTTATTTGCCGCAAAACCGATTGGTGAATTTGTTGATAAACATCCGACAGTAAAGGTACTGGCGCTGTCTTTTTTAATGTTAATCGGCTTTACCCTGGTAGCAGAAGGACTGGATGTACATGTACCTAAAGGCTATATCTATTTTGCTATGGCGTTTTCTGTATGTGTTGAAATGATCAATTTACGTGTGCGCCGCGGCAAGCAACGTGAGGCGGTAAAACTGCATAAAAAAATTGAACCGGAATAAGCCTGTGATTTACTTTTACAACAATAAACCAATTGGATAGCATCGGGCTATGATAGACGCCGGCAGCAATCAGCCCCATTTCTGGCAGGTATCCAGAGACAACCAGACCTATACCGAGCTATGCAATGCTTTGTATGAGCGTGAGCTGCTGCGTTTGTCTCAGCTAAGTACCGAGCAACTATTACGCCTGCCAAACCGGCTGGCCAGCCTGCCTTTTTATATCCGGCGGGCGGCGAGTAATATTTTACAGCAAAAAACTGACCTGGAACTGGATAGCCAGAACGCCTCGTGGTACCACAAACAGGCGGCTACCTGTCCGGCGCGTAAACAACAGGCTGATCCTATCGATGCTTTTTACACAAAATTTGCCAAACCGGGATTAATAGTCCCGCTATATATCACGGCGCTTACGCACGAGCAGGTGGTGCTTGACAGCGTGGACGAGGTAGACAACGCCGGTTTGCGGTTACACTGTAATGAACATGGCTGGTTTAGCTTCTCCGGCACGCCGTTACAGCAACAGAACAGTGATAAGTTCCTGTTAAAACCGGTGAAGACAATTATGACTGCAGCCTGCTGCGGGCATCAGTGGCTCAATGGTGATAAAAAGCCGCCCCGGCTGCTTAGCCTGCGTGAATTGTTGCTGGCCAGCCGGCTGAACTGGCAGAACTTCGCCAAACCATTACCTGCGTTGCCAGTCTGATGTGGCTATTCCTGCTTTGCATTCACCGGACAAGGCTTCATAATACCCTTAGCGTGTCTGATGAAGTTATATTATGCGAATACTAACCCTACTACTGCTGGTGCTGTTGGGCTTACTGCAATACCGTTTGTGGTTTGGTCAGCATAGTATTGCCGACTATTTTCGTCAGCAAGAAGAGCTGCGCAGTCAGCAAGCCAGTAATCTGGAATTGGAAAAGCGTAACCGCATGCTGCGTGCCGATGTCAGTGATTTACAACAAGGCCTGGAAGCAATAGAAGAGCGGGCCCGTAATGAGCTGGGGCTGATCCGCAACGATGAAGTGTTTTTCCGCCTGTTCAGTCAAAGCGGCAACCGTGGAGCCGGCAATGACTAACCCTGTCTTGCCCGCTATTGCGGCTATTATGCCGGCCGCCGGCGTCGGCAAACGTATGCAAAGTGAATTACCCAAGCAGTATCTGCAGCTGCATGGCAAAACCATTCTGGAACACAGCGTTGACAGGCTGCGCGCAGTACCTGGTATTGGGAATTTATGGTTGGCGCTGGCGCCTGACGACCCCTATTTTGACACGACAGCACTGCAGCACAGCAATCTTACCCGGGTAAAAGGCGGTGCTGAACGCATGCACTCGGTGTTGAACGCGCTGTATTTTATAGACGAACACCAGTATCCCTGGGTGCTGGTGCATGATGCTGCCAGGCCATTGGTGCGTAAAGCTGATATTGAACGGCTTATTCAACGCTGTATTCAAGCAGGTGACGGCGGCATTCTGGCCTGTCAGGTGCGGGATACAATGAAGCGCGGAGAATATGCAGTGGCCGAAACCGTAAGCCGTGAACATCTGTGGCATGCACTGACGCCGCAATTTTTTCCCACTGCGCTGTTGAAGGCGGCGTTACATGATGCGCAGCGGGCCGGAGTGCACGTGACTGATGAAGCACAAGCAATGGAATGGGCCGGTCATAAGGTGATGTTGATTGAGGGGCGCAGCGACAATATTAAAATAACGCAACCGGCTGATCTGGCGCTGGCGGCGTTTTATCTGGAGCAGTTTGACGAATGAAAATGCGTATTGGCCATGGTTTTGATGTACATGCCTTTGGTGGGGACGGCCCGGTTACACTGGGCGGTGTGAAGATTGCGTACAACCAGGGACTGCTGGCGCATTCTGATGGCGATGTTGTGCTACATGCATTATCGGATGCGTTGTTGGGGGCGGTCGCATTGGGTGATATCGGCCATCATTTTCCCGACACCGATGCGAGCTATAAAGGCATCGATAGCCGGATTTTATTACGTCAGGTTTTTACAGCGGTGAAAAATGCCGGTTATGCGATTGGTAATCTGGATATTACGATAATGGCGCAGGCACCGAAGATGGCACCGCATATCAATGCAATGCGCCAGTGTATAGCAGACGATTTGGCCTGTGACCTGACGCAAGTAAACGTTAAAGCGACCACAACCGAAAAGCTGGGGTTTGTCGGCCGTAAAGAGGGGATAGCGGCTGAGGCCGTTGTGTTGCTGGTTAGCGCATGAGTACAGATACCGCATTGCAATATTTATATACCGCCCCCCAGGTGACCGCGCTGTTGCGACAGCAGCCTGACGATTTTATTGTGGAAGAGCAGTTGAATTTTACCCCCAGTGGTGCGGGTGAACACATTTTGCTGTATATCGAAAAAGTTGGCCAAAACACGCAGTATGTGGCGAAACAACTGGCCGAGTTAACCGGTTTGCGGGCCAGAGATATCAGTTATGCCGGTTTAAAAGATCGGCATGCCGTTACGCGGCAGTGGTTTTGTTTTAAATGGCCGATTAAACAAGCGTTAGACTGGCAAAGCTGGCAGCTTGAAGGCTGTACCGTGTTGGATATGCAACGACATTATCGCAAACTGCGCCTTGGTGCGTTAAAAGCGAATCTGTTTCAAATCCGTCTGCGTCAGGTATCAGACTGTTCAGAGGTGCTAAAACGGGCGGAACAGGTTGCACAGGGCGTGCCGAATTATTATGGTGAGCAGCGTTTTGGTATCGACGGCGGTAATTTAACGCTGGCCCGGCAACTATTCGCCGGTCAGGGGATTAGTGACCGAAAACTACGTGGCCTGGCGTTGTCAGCCGCACGTTCTTTTGTGTTTAACCAGCAGGTATCAGCCCGCATTAACGCCGGCTTGTTTCAACGTGTAGTAGATGGCGACGTATTGCAACTGAACGGCACGGGTTCGGTATTCCGCGTTGCCGAAGCAGACGACGTGCTGCAACAACGTTTAGATACGCAGGATGTGCACTTAACCGCAGTACTGGCTGGGATGGGTGAACCTATGGTTAGCGCCGCCGCGGCCAAGTTCGAACAACAGGTACTGATGCAACACAGTGAGCTGGTGCAAGGGTTGGAAGCGTTTCGGTTAAAGGCCGAGCGCCGCGCAATACGCTTAGTACCACAACAATTGACGTTGCAGCAGCATGGTAATGACATCGCGCTACGTTTTGCCTTGCCCGCCGGCTGTTTTGCTACCAGCGTGCTGCGTGAACTGGTGATGTATCAAGACTGTGGCCGTAAAACTGCCGCTATGGAGTAGCCAATGCGAATTTTATTAAGTAATGACGATGGTGTGCACGCCAAGGGCATGCAAGTGCTGCAACAGGCCCTATGTCAGATTGCCGAAGTGACCACCGTTGGGCCAGATCGTAACTGCAGTGGTGCCAGTAATTCGTTAACGCTGATTAACCCGCTTCGGGTACAGCAGATGGAGAATGGCTTCTTTGCCGTAAACGGCACGCCGACCGACTGCGTGCATCTGGCTATCAGTCAGCTGCTGGACTATACGCCGGATCTGGTCGTTGCCGGTATCAATCACGGTGCGAACCTTGGTGATGATGTGCTGTACTCTGGCACGGTTGCCGCGGCGACGGAAGGCCGGCATTTGGGTTTGCCCGCAATAGCGGTATCACTGGCCGGACGCGATGAAGCACATTTTGCTACCGCAGCGTATGTCACTGTGCAGGTGATTAAACAGCTTAAGTCTCATCCGTTGCCGGCCGATCAGATCCTGAACATTAATGTACCGGCATTACCGATTGAGCAGCTTAAGGGTATTCAAGTAACACGCCTTGGACGGCGGCATAAAGCTGAAACCATGACCAGTGCAACCGATCCGTGGGGCAGAACAATATATTGGTATGGCTCGCTGGGCCCGGAGCTGGACGCCGGCGAAGGTACTGACTTTTATGCAGTGACTAACGGCTATGCCTCAATTACGCCACTGCAAATTGATATGTCTGCCTACAAGAGCATGGACAGGCTACAACAATGGTTAGAGGGGATAAGTTTGTAACATGGCTGTCGCAACTGCACGTAGCGCCGCGGTATTGGCGCAAAAATTACACAGCGAAGGTATTGAGCAGCAGCAGGTGTTGTCGGCCATCGCGAACACGCCCCGGCATATATTTGTTGAGGCAGTATTGGCACACAAGGCCTATGAAAATACTGCACTGCCTATAGGTCAGGGCCAAACTATTTCTCAGCCTTATATCGTCGCGCGCATGACAGAATTGTTACTGCAGGACAAAGCGCCGGGAAAGCTACTGGAAATCGGCACCGGCTCGGGTTATCAAACCGCTATACTGGCTCGTTTGTTTTCCCATGTGTGTAGTGTTGAACGTATTAAAGCGCTGCAGTTTCAGGCTAAGCGTCGCCTGCAGCAGCTGGACTTACACAATGTCTCAATGAAACACGGCGATGGCTGGCAAGGCTGGCCGAGCAAGGCACCATTTGACAGTATCATTGTCACTGCAGCACCGACCGAGGTTCCGCTTGCGCTGTTACAGCAACTAAACGATGGTGGCAGGCTGGTTATCCCGGTAGGCCTACAGGATCAGGTGTTGCGGGTATATCAACGCGACGGTGATGAATTCAGCAGCCGGGATATTGAAGCCGTGCGGTTTGTGCCACTGGTGCCAGGTGAGCTGGCGTAACACCGAGCGGCATATATAGGGGTAGTGAATGCAGTATCTGCAATGGATTATTAAAGGCCTGGCGATGGGCGCTGCCGATGTCGTGCCCGGCGTTTCAGGCGGTACGCTGGCGTTTATTCTGGGTATTTATCAGCGGTTACTCTGTGCAATCAGTCGCTGTAACCTTACTGCGATACGCTTATTGTTACGCGGCCGGTGTAAGGCTATGTGGCAATATATCGACGGTACTTTTCTAGTGTGTTTGTTCAGCGGAGTCTTATTGAGCATCTTTTCCTTAGCTGGCGTGATCAGCTACCTGCTGCATCACCGGCCAATCCCATTATGGGCGCTGTTTTGCGCGCTAATTATTACTGCATTACCACATTTGTGCCGCAGCATACGCTGGCGCCCCAGGTACCTGCTACTTTGTGTCACCGGCGTGATTTTTTCGCTGTTAGTGGGTATGTTGACACCACGTGAACTTGAACCGCAAAGCTGGATGTTTTTTGTCGCCGGGGCTATCGCTATCTGTGCGATGATTTTACCCGGCATTTCAGGCAGCTTTATTTTACTGATGTCCGGCATGTATGCTCCGGTATTATTGGCGGTGACAGAGTTACAGTTAGGGGTCTTGTCATTATTTATGTTGGGCTGCATTATTGGGCTGCTGAGTTTCTCCCGATTGCTGAACTGGCTGTTGCAACATTATCATGATGCTAGTCTGGCAGTGTTGATTGGTGTGGTCATTGGCGCCTTGTACCGGATTTGGCCGTGGCAGCTGGAGCAACAATTGTATTTACCCTGGCAATACGCAGCACGGGCAGGGCAGGCTGATATTGTACTTGCGCTGCTAAGCGCTGTTGCCGGCGCTGTGCTGATGTTGCTGCTGCTGAATCTGGAGAAATGGTTGCAACCAGCGCCGGCAGATACTAAGCCAACAGCTGACTGAGAAGGAGCCGTATATTCGTTGTTCTGACAACCGTAGTCGTGAGCTGATGCAGCCTTATTGCCGGTTTGTCGCCAGCAGAGGGCTATTGCTGTTATTGCTGGTACTGGCAGTAGTTGGCTGTTCATCGCGTACAGCGCCGGCTCCGGTTACCACATTGGAATTACGGGAGAATTTCTATCAGCAGCGTAACCGTGGAAGCTTAAATGCCCAGAGTTATGTTGTGCAGCGCGGTGACACCTTATATTCTATTGCCTTTCGTGCCGGTATAGATGTACGTACATTGGCCGCGTTAAACGCCATTAGTAGCCCTTACATCATTTATCCCCAACAGCGTTTACGTCTGGCAGGCACTGTCAGCGCAAGCAAAGCGACAACGTCGGCACATAAAAACAACACGTCTGTGCAACAAAGCGCAAATACGAATAATTCAAGCCAAGCAAAATCAAATAGTTCGGCAAATCCGGTTAAAGCAGTTGCACCGAAAAATCAAAAGGGTTATGTTCAGGTAGCACCCGATAAAAATAAAAAAAACGAGAATGCTACCCTAAATGGGAACTTGGTGCAATGGCAGTGGCCGGTCAAAGGTAAAATAATTTCCGGTTTTTCACACCAGGAGCAAGGAAACAAGGGAATTGATATCAGCGGGCGTGAAGGTGACAGCGTAGACGCTGCGGCCAGCGGGCAGGTGGTATATGCCGGCAATGCGCTCAGAGGTTACGGTAATCTGATTATTATCAAGCATAACGATGATTACCTCAGTGCGTATGCACACAACCGTAAACTGTTGGTAACGGAAAAGCAGATGGTGACTGCAGGGCAGCAGATAGCAGAGCTGGGCAGCACTGATGCGACAGATCCCCGTCTGCATTTTGAGATCCGTTTTCGTGGTAGCTCGGTCGACCCGTTAAAATATTTACCAAAATAATAAGAAAAAACGCAAGTAATATCAGGAATGGATGCGATAACGCTTGACGAGCCCCAGCACTCTGTAGACGTGGGAGAAAGGATATGGGACAAAAAAGTGACGACGAAGTTTTAGAGTTTAAAGACGATGAGCTGGCCGATGAAGTGATGCTCGAGGACGAAGCAGAGCCTGATACGGCTGCCCTCGCTTCTGAAGATAGCCCTGCCGAGGATATTTTTGTTCGCGATGACAGTCCAAAAACCATGGATGCGACTCAGATCTATCTGGGTGAAATTGGTTTTTCCCCATTGCTGTCAGCGGAAGAAGAAGTCTATTTTAGCCGCCTGTCGCTAAAAGGAGATCAGGCTGCACGTAAGCGCATGATTGAAAGCAACTTACGCTTAGTGGTGAAAATTGCCCGCCGTTATATTAATCGTGGTTTGGCGCTGCTGGATCTTATTGAAGAAGGCAATCTGGGGCTTATTCGTGCAGTTGAAAAATTCGATCCGGAGCGCGGTTTTCGTTTTTCAACCTATGCAACCTGGTGGATCCGCCAGACCATAGAGCGTGCGATTATGAACCAGACCCGTACGATCCGCCTACCCATTCATGTAGTGAAAGAGTTGAATATTTATCTGCGGGCAGCGCGGGAGCTATCGCAGAAGCTGGATCATGAACCGACACCGGAAGAAATTGCCAGTGCGCTGGACAGGCCGGTGGAAGAAGTTCGTAAGATGCTTAAATTAAATGAAAAAATAACATCAGTAGATACTCCGGTAGCCGGCGCGTCAGAAAAGCAGTTGCTGGATGTTATTGCGGATGAGAAAGAACTGGGACCAGAGACTGAACTGCAAGATGAAGATATTCGTCAACATTTAGTCGTGTGGTTAAATGAGCTGAATCCAAAACAACGGGAGGTTCTGGCGCGGCGCTTTGGTTTACTCGGTTATGAGCCCTCTACGTTGGAAGATGTGGGGCATGAGATCGGCCTGACCCGTGAACGGGTAAGACAAATTCAGGTTGAAGCGCTGCGGCGTTTGCGGGAGATAGTTACCCATCAAGGGCTGAATATTGAAACCCTGTTTCAGGAGTAACGCTTAATTACCCAGTAAAAAGGCGCCAGACGGCGCCTTTTTACTGGGTAATTAACTTTGCTTAGCCGCGGTAGTTAATAGATATTGCACCAGCAGTGCATTGGCATTGACGATATGATTAGTCAGTAGTTCTGTAGCTGCGCCAATGTTGCCCTGACGCAGCAGATAAATAAGTTGCCTGTGTTCATCAGCACTGGTTTTGCTGTAGGTCAGCGCCTGCTCCTGATAACCCAGATAGCGCGATACCTGCTGATGCAACTGGGTGAGTAAACGCAGCAAATGTGGTTTGCCGCAGCCTTGATACAGCAGATAATGAAACTGCCAGTTCAGCTCGCCGCGCTGATATGGCAGAAGAGCAGGCGTTGCCGCTATCAGCTGTAATAAATCTTCAGCCTGACCAAGCTCGGTAAAGCTTATCTGCGGCGCCGCCAGTTGTAATGCCAATGGTTCCAGTTGCAGACGCAGTAGGCACAGTTCTTCTGCTTCTGCCGCGCTAAAATCGGCGACCTGCATGCCGGCTTTACCATGTGGGTATAGCCAGCCTTCACTAAACAGTGCCTGTTGGACGTCTCGCACCACAATCCGGCTAACACCGTAATGTATCGCAAGCTGTTGCTGCGTCAGTATTTGTCCGGGCGCCCAGTGCTGCTGCTGAATATGTTGTTTTAACTGATGGTACAGTTGGTGCTTTTTCAGCATTAGTGGCTCCGGCGTATACCGTTTACAACTAATAAGGTAATGGCACCGGCAATAATGCCCCAAAACGCAGCGGCGACAGCAAAAAAACTCACGCCACTGGCGGTGACCAGCAAGGTGACAACAGCGGCTTCACGGTGCTCGCCTTCTGCGGTGGCCACAGCTAAATTTGCACCTATAGTACCTAATAGCGCCAGACCGGCGAGGGCGGCAATCATTTCTGCCGGGAAAGCAGCAAATAAAGCTACGACGGTGGCGCCGGCTAAGCCGGCCAGCAGATAGAATACACCGGCAGCTATACCGGCAATATAGCGTTTTTCGTGCTCGGGGTGGGCTTCTGAGCCGGTACAAATCGCTGCGGTTATCGCCGCGAGATTAATTGAAAAAGCGCCCCAGGGAGCCAACAGTAGGGTAGACAGGGCGGTACTGCTAATTAACGGCGACACCGGTGTTGAATAACCGCTGGTGCGGATCACGGCGACACCGGGTATATTCTGCGATGCCATAGTAACTAATAATAAAGGCAAGCCTACACCAAGCAGGGCACTGACTGACCAGTGGGGTGTTACCCACACCGGAGTAGTTAAGCCAATACTAACACTGCTGTAGTCAAACTGGCCCTGTAGTAAAACGGTAATTAAACCGCTTAACAGCACCCATAAAATGGCATAGCGCGGCATCAGCCGCTTGGCCAGTAAATAGCTGATACACATGATACCAACCAGTAATGGCTGGCTTTGCAATGAGGTAAAAATATTTAAGCCAAACTGCAGTAAGATACCGGCCAACATTGCGCTGGCTAGTGGTAGCGGGATCAGCCGGGTTAATTTGTCGAACCAGCCGCTAATGCCAATCAGCAGGCCTAACGCTGCGGTAAAAATAAACACACCCACCGCTTCATTAATTGTCAGACCTTGCAAACTGGTAGCCAGCAATGCAGCGCCAGGGGTTGACCAGGCGGTGATGATTGGGGCT
>JBFKFH010000050.1:0-16543 GCA_041618685.1 Rheinheimera sp. | reverse complement strand
GGCCCTTAGCGCCAATTACACCCTGGCCGTTGCGGACTAAGCTATATAGCTGATTATCGGCTTGCTTTTCAGGCACCCAGGCTGAAACAAAATAATGCTCCAACATGGCAACCCAGCCGCCCTGGGTGGCTTCCAATAAGTTTTTGTCTTTCATGTCATCAAAGTCGTACTTGGCGTAACGCTCTGAGGAGGTACCAAAAGCAGCACCGCGATAAATCGGCATCATCATGCTGCTGGATTCACCGCTATCAATGCTTTGTACCAGATGCTGGTATGGTTGTACGGTTTTAACTTCAGCACTTTGGTTCTGAATAAAATATTCTACCCGGACATCATATTTTCCGGCAGTAAAGGTAAAACGCTTTTCAATCTGCAGACCATTATGGCTAAACAGCAGTGGCACAACTAATTCAGTGGCCTCGCCGGTTAACTGATAACTGTTTTGTGCGCTGGTATAAACCGGACGGGGATTGCGACTATCATCGGGGCCATCGCGGCCAATTAAGCCACTTTGCGCCACATACTCAAAGCCAGGCAATTTACGCATTAACGGATACGCATCGCCGGCGCCTTTGTTCAATTCAAAGGCAGGTAACAGCAGGTTAACGATGTCACCACCACGACTGTCGATTTTCAGATCCAGCACATCCGTTTTCACGCTAATTGTGCGTGCGGCGGCTACAGCCTTTGTTGCCGGCTGATCGGCATCGGCAGTAGTCAGCTGTAAGTCAGCGGAACTGGAGCCAGTGCTTTGGTTGCTTTGGGTTATCGATGTGGTTGGTTTGGGCGCAGTGTCAAGATTCCACTGCTGCCAAAGTAAAAAACTGACCAGCGCCAGACCAATAACTAATAAACTACGTTGTGATTCCATGGCTTAGCTTTTCTCATTGTGCTTTTCAGGAACAGGATCATCACCACCTGCATGCAAGGGGTGACATTTAAATATACGTTTCGCCGCCAACCAACTGCCTTTTAGCACGCCAAAGCGTTCAATAGCTGTAATGGCGTAATGAGAGCAGGTAGGGTGAAAACGACAGCTTGGTGCAAACAGAGGACTAATTAGTCTCTGGTAACCGCGCAGCAGTGCTAAAGCTAAGCTGACAGCGAAGCGGTGTACTGGCGAGCGATTTTGCGCCATAACTTTTCCAGTTGCCTCTGTAACTCATCATTAGCAGTGTTGCTAATATCACCTTTTACCATCAGTACCAAATCGACACCGGGCAACTCATGTTGATGCAAACGAAAGCTGTTTCGCACGCAGCGCTTTATGCGATTGCGTTGCACGGCTAATTTAACACGTTTTTTCGCGATAGTAAGGCCTAATCGGGGATGAGGCAGATGATTGGCTTTCGCCAGGATAGTAAACAGCGGGGAAGAAACCCTAAAAGGGAGTTGGAAGACGTTATCGAATTGACCGGGAGTTAACAGGCGTAACTCCCGCCCAAATTTCAAGCTGACCACGCAGCGATTAACAGCTAATTAAGCTGATAAACGCTGACGGCCTTTAGCACGACGACGCGCTAATACCGCACGACCATTTTTAGTGGCCATACGGGCACGGAAACCGTGGTTACGCTTGCGCTTTAATACGCTTGGTTGAAAAGTTCTTTTACTCATAATTCATCCGTCCGGTCGAAATATTTACTAAAGTTTTCTGTGTTTTAGTAAATGTACCAAAACGCAGCTGACAAAAATGAGCGCGAATTTTAAGTAGTCTCAGGCATAAAGTCAATCTGATCCTGTGTTTTATTGCGTCACGATCATTGCTGATCCTATTTTTTGGCAAAGTTTTCCACAGGGGGTGTTGTATTTCTTGAATAAAGTGTGAATTGTTTTGTGTTTAGTTCAAATTGCTCAGGCAAAAACCACTGGTATTATCAAACGGTATAAGAGAATTTAGTTGATTTAAAACATTGCGTTAGGTTTATTTTTTGCAGCAAATCGTTAAATTATAAAAGTCAATATTGAAGTTGTGGATAAGATAGTACCATAATGTGCGCTTCGTTAACTTACGCCAGCCTTTTTAATCATAATAACTAAGGCTTCAGGAGATATGGTGTATCAGTCCGTTTGGCAAAATTGCCTGCAAGCGCTGCAAGCCGAATTGCCCGCGCAGCATTTCAGTATGTGGATCCGTCCTCTGCAAGCTGACAGTTCTGACACAGGGCTGACATTATACGCACCTAACCGTTTTGTATTAGATTGGGTACGCGAGAAGTATCTGAGCCGGATCCTCGAGCTAATCCAGGATTACTGTGGTGATGACGCACCGCGTCTGAAGTTTGATGTTGGTTCCAGCCAGAGTAATAAAGCGCGCAGCAATACACCTGCCCCCGTTTTCGCTAGTGCCGCACCGCAAGCCGGTCCGGTTGCCAAAGAAGTACCTGAGCCTGCACCGAAAACTATTGTTACCAGTAATGTGCGTGCTAATTATAGTTTTACAAACTTTGTTGAAGGTAAATCGAATCAGCTGGCACGTGCAGCAGCGAGCCAGGTTGCCGATAACCCGGGTACAGCCTATAACCCGTTGTTTATTTACGGTGGAACCGGCTTAGGTAAAACGCACTTATTACATGCAGTAGGTAATGGGATACTGGCGAAAAAGCCGGATGCAAAGGTTATTTATATGCATTCAGAACGTTTTGTACAGGATATGGTTAAAGCCCTACAAAACAATGCGATAGAAGAGTTTAAGCGATACTACCGCTCGGTAGACGCTCTGCTGATCGATGATATTCAATTTTTCGCTAATAAAGAGCGCTCGCAGGAAGAATTCTTCCATACTTTCAATGCCTTACTTGAAGGTAATCAGCAAATTATTTTAACCAGTGACCGCTATCCGAAAGAAATTGATGGCGTAGAAGATCGGTTAAAGTCGCGCTTTGGTTGGGGTTTAACTATTGCTATTGAGCCGCCAGAGCTGGAAACCCGTGTCGCGATCCTGATGCGTAAAGCACACGAGAACCAGATCCGTTTACCTGAGGAAGTCGCATTTTTTATCGCGAAGCGCCTACGTTCTAATGTCCGCGAGCTGGAAGGCGCACTAAACCGGGTAATTGCTAACGCTAACTTTACAGGCCGGCCTATTACTATCGATTTTGTCCGGGAAGCACTGCGTGATTTGCTCGCGCTGCAGGACAAGCTGGTTACCATCGAGAATATTCAGAAGACAGTGGCAGAGTATTATAAAATACGCGTGGCTGATTTGCTGTCGAAGCGGCGTTCGCGTTCGGTCGCACGGCCGCGGCAGATGGCAATGGCGCTGTCAAAAGAGCTAACTAATCATAGCTTACCGGAAATCGGCGATGCCTTTGGTGGCCGTGATCACACAACGGTGCTGCATGCTTGTCGTAAAATTGAGTCGTTAAAAGAAGAAACACACGAAATAAAAGAAGATTTTCAAAATTTAATCCGTACTTTGTCATCGTAAAGGGACGTGGTCATGCAATTTACCATTAACAGAGACGCCTTACTTAAACCATTGCAAATGGTATCTGGTGCGATTGAACGCCGTCATACACTGCCGATATTGTCTAATGTGCTGTTGGATGTATCTGAAATGACATTATCGCTCACCGGCACCGATCTGGAAGTTGAGTTGGTGGCTACTACAGACGCGCTGACAGTGCAAAGTCCGGGTCGCATCACGGTACCTGCTAAAAAACTACTTGATATATGCCGTAGCTTACCCGAAGGGGCTGATATTCGCGTGCAGCTGCAAGCCGATAGCTGCATTTTGACCTGTGGCAAAACTAAATTTACGTTGTCGACATTAAGCGCTGCTGAGTATCCAAACCTGGAAAGCTGGCAGGGTGAAGTTGATATACAGCTGACGCGTGCGCAGCTGCGCAAGTTGTTAGACGATACCGCTTTTTCGATGGCAAACCAGGACGTGCGTTATTATTTAAACGGTTTGCTGTTCGAGGTTGATAATGGCGCGGTAAAAGCAGTGGCCACTGATGGCCACCGTCTGGCTTTAAGCAGCCTCGAGCTAGCCGGGTTAGTGGCGCAGCAGAAGCAAATTATTATTCCGCGCAAAGGCGTGTTAGAAGTGATGCGTTTGTTGGCCAGTGATGATCAGGTCGTGACGCTGAGTTTAGGGCAGAATCATATCCGTTTAACCGATAGTAATTATGTCTTCAGCAGTAAATTGATTGATGGCCGTTTTCCCGATTATCGTCGTGTGTTGCCGCGTAATAGCACCAAATTGGTTACAGCGCATCGCAGTGTGTTAAAGGACGCCTGTACCCGCGCTTCTATATTGTCCAATGAAAAATACCGTGGTGTTCGCTTTACGCTGAGTGCCGGTGAGCTGCAAATTGTGGCGAATAACCCGGAGCATGAGCAGGCAGAAGAAATTATTGAGGTGGAGTATCAGGGGGATAACCTGGAGATCGGCTTCAATGTGGGCTATTTGCTTGACGTTTTGAATACGTTGGCAACTGATCTGGTACTGCTGCACTTAAACGATGCTAATTCGAGTGCGCTGGTAGAAGGCGTTGGCAATGTCGGTGCTTCTTACGTCGTTATGCCAATGCGTCTGTAGAACATGTCGCTGCTGTCACTGAGCGCCAGTCAGTTCCGCAATCTGACGGCAGTGTCGTTAAGTGCGCATAATCGTTTTAATCTGCTGGTTGGCATGAACGGCAGTGGCAAAACCAGTCTGTTGGAAGCCATTTATTATTTAGCCCATGGTCGTTCGTTCCGAACTAGCCGGCCGCAGCGCTTAGTGCAGCACGAAACCGATGCTTTTGTGTTGCATGCAAAAGTTTCGGCGCAGCAGCAAACCCATAGTTTAGGCTTACAACGCGATAAGCACGGTGATTTGCTGCTAAGGTTGAACGGCGCGAACGTGAGCAGGCTGGCAGAGTTTGCTACGCTGCTACCGGTACAACTAATTACGCCGGATAGTTTCAGACTGTTTTTCGGCGGCCCTAAAGAGCGGCGACAGTTTTTTGATATGGGCTTGTTCCACGTGGAACCAGGCTTCTTTGATAGCTGGCTTCGCTTTAACAAAGTACTGAAGCAACGTAATGCTTTATTGAAAAGTGCACGCCAGTACGACAGCCAGTTTGAATTCTGGGATCAGCAGTTTGTGCAGCTAGCGTTTGATTTACAGCGGTTACGGCAGCGTTACATCAGCCAGCTGGAGTTGGCTTTTCGGGCGCTGACGCCAGATGAGCCATTGATGTCGGCGTTAAGTTTTCAATTGCAGCAAGGTTGGCCGGAGAAAGTCACTACGCCTGATGATCTGCAACAGTTGTTACGACACAGCTTTAGTCAGGACAGTCGCATGGGATTTACGCAATACGGCCCTCAGAAAGCTGATTTAAAATTAAAAAAAGACCAATGGGCGGCAGAAGAAGTGTTATCCCGCGGTCAGTTAAAAGTGGTATTATTTGCGCTTAAAATTGCGCAAAACAATGTTATTCGAGACAGCGGGCAGAAACAACCGTTGTTATTGATAGATGATTTAGCGTCGGAGTTAGACCAGGAGTCTACCCGGCAGATATTTAGCTATTTACGCGATATTAACTCACAGGTTTTTATTACTGCAATTAACGCTGCGCAAGTTTCACCTTTTATTGCCGCCGATCAGATGGCAATGTTTCACGTGGAACACGGGCAGCTAACAGCACGGACAGATGACGATGGCCGAACAAAATAATTACGATTCCTCGAGCATTAAAGTATTAAAAGGACTGGATGCAGTTCGTAAAAGACCGGGTATGTATATCGGCGATACCGATGACGGCTCAGGTTTGCACCATATGGTGTTTGAAGTGGTGGATAACTCCATTGACGAGACGTTAGCAGGGCATTGTAGCGACATCTTTGTGACTATCCACAGCGATGGTTCAGTATCGGTGCGCGATAATGGTCGTGGTATACCCACTGATATGCATGATGAAGGTGTGTCTGCTGCCGAAGTCATCATGACGGTGCTACACGCGGGTGGTAAATTTGATGACAACTCCTATAAAGTTTCTGGCGGTCTGCACGGTGTAGGTGTATCGGTCGTAAATGCGTTGTCTGACAAACTTGAATTAACTATTCGTCGTAATGGTCAGGTACATCAGCAAATTTACCACCTTGGTGTGCCTCAGGCGCCTTTAGCTGTTATTGGCGAAACAGAAGACAAGGGTACAATGATCCGCTTCTGGCCAAGCCCGACGGTGTTCAGTGATATCAACTTTCATTTTGATATTCTGGCAAAGCGCTTGCGTGAATTATCATTCCTGAACTCTGGTGTTAGCATCATTCTGACCGATGAGCGTACTGATAGAAAAGACCACTTTAAATACGACGGCGGTATTGAAGCCTTCGTACAATATTTAAACCGCACTAAAACCAGTGTACACCCGAAAGCATTCTACTTTACTGATCAACGCGATGATGGTATTTCAGTAGAAGTCGCTATGCAGTGGAACGATAGTTATCAGGAAAACGTATTCTGTTTTACTAATAATATTCCACAGCGTGATGGCGGCACTCACTTAGCCGGCTTCCGTGGTGCGTTAACCCGTGTGCTAAATACCTATATTGAGCAGGAAGGTTACGCCAAGAAAATGAAAGTGCAGGCGTCGGGTGACGACGCCCGTGAAGGCTTAACTGCGGTAATCAGCGTTAAAGTACCAGACCCGAAATTCAGCTCGCAAACCAAAGATAAACTGGTGTCATCAGAAGTACGCTCAGCCGTTGAAAGTGTGATGGGTGAGAAGTTGAATGAATACCTGCTAGAAAATCCAAATGATGCCAAAATTATCGTTGGCAAAATTGTTGATGCTGCCAGGGCGCGTGACGCGGCGCGTAAAGCGCGTGAAATGACACGGCGCAAAGGCGCGCTGGATATCGCTGGCTTGCCGGGCAAGTTGGCTGACTGCCAGGAAAAAGATCCGGCGTTGTCTGAACTCTATATAGTGGAAGGTGACTCTGCGGGCGGCTCTGCAAAGCAGGGACGTAACCGTAAGAACCAAGCCATTTTACCGTTGAAAGGTAAGATTCTTAACGTAGAGAAAGCCCGCTTTGACAAAATGTTATCGTCGCAGGAAGTTGGTACCTTAATTACCGCGCTGGGCTGTGGCATAGGGCGTGAGGAATACAATCCGGATAAAACCCGCTACCACAGCATTATCCTGATGACGGATGCTGACGTCGACGGTTCGCATATTCGCACGCTACTGCTGACGTTCTTCTATCGTCAGATGCCAGAGTTGATTGAACGTGGTTATATCTATATTGCGCAGCCACCACTGTATAAAGTGAAAAAAGGCAAGCAAGAGCAATATATAAAAGATGAAGCTGCGTTAACAGAGTACCTGACAACACTGGCGTTGGACGAAGCAGCGTTATATGTCAATGCGGATGCACCGGGTATCGGTGGCGAAGCGCTGGAAAAACTAGTCCGGCAGTATCACAAGGTGTCTGCCACCATTGAACGCTTGTCACGTAAAATCCCGTTTAATTTATTAAACGAGCTTATTTATGTGCCGGCATTGGACGTGGCGCAGGCGAAGTCTGCAGCGTACAGTGAACAATGGGCGAAAACCCTGGTGGAGCGCTTAGACGCGAAAGAGGGTGATGGGTCTAGTTACCGTTATGCTGTCCATGAAGACCGCGAGCGCCAGCTATTCCTGCCCAAAGTGATTATTCGTCAGCATGGTATCGACAATGAATACCTGTTGCACCATGACTTTGTAACATCACGCGATTACTTGAGTATTGCTGCCTTAGGTGATGAAATCCGCGATCTGATGGAAGAAGGTGGCTATATTCGTCGTGGGGAGAAAATTAAACCGGTAGAAACCTTCCTGGAGGCTTTAGACTGGTTAATGAGCGAATCAAAACGCGGCCTGTATATTCAGCGCTATAAAGGGTTGGGTGAAATGAACCCTGAGCAGTTATGGGAAACCACCATGGACCCGAATAGCCGCCGTATGTTGCAGGTGACCATTGAGGATGCTATAGGCGCAGACCAGTTGTTCGCAACGTTGATGGGCGATCACGTAGAGCCGAGGCGAGCCTTTATCGAAGAGAACGCCTTATACGTCGCAAACCTAGACGTATAGTAACACTAGATAAAACTACAGGGGCTTCGGCCCCTCAGTCATTTTAGCGAGTTAAAAGCGAATGCATAAATACGATATTAAAACCTTCCAGGGGTTAATACTGGCCTTACAGGATTACTGGGCACGGCAGGGTTGCGTGATTGTGCAGCCGCTGGATTTGGAAGTCGGCGCCGGTACTTTTCACCCGATGACTTTTTTACGCTCGCTGGGACCAGAGCCAACCAATGTGGCTTATGTGCAGCCGTGTCGCCGTCCAACCGACGGCCGCTATGGTGAAAACCCCAATCGTCTGCAGCATTACTATCAGTTTCAGGTGATTCTAAAACCGTCACCAGACAATATTCAGGAACTGTATCTGGGCTCACTACGCGAATTGGGTATCGATACGCTGGTGCATGATATCCGTTTTGTCGAAGATAACTGGGAATCACCAACGCTTGGGGCCTGGGGCCTGGGTTGGGAAGTCTGGTTAAACGGCATGGAAGTTACCCAGTTTACGTACTTCCAACAGGTAGGGGGCTTAGAGTGCCGGCCGGTTACCGGTGAAATTACCTACGGCTTAGAACGTTTGGCGATGTATATTCAGAACGTAGACTCCATTTACGATCTGGTGTGGACCGATGGCCCACTGGGGCGGGTAACTTACGGTGATGTATTCCACCAAAATGAAGTAGAGCAGTCGACATATAACTTTGAGCATGCCGATGTTGCTGCACTGTTTGCCTCTTTTGATCAGTGCGAAAAAGAAAGCCAGTATTTAATTGAGCAAGGCTTGGCACTGCCAGCGTATGAAAAAGTAATGAAAGCTTCGCATGCTTTTAACTTACTTGATGCGCGTCATGCTATTTCCGTTACTGAGCGCCAGCGTTATATTCTGCGGGTGCGGGCATTGGCTAAAGCCTGTGCTGAGGCGTATTACGCCACACGCGAAAAACTGGGCTTCCCGCTGTGTAAAAATAACAAAAATGCTAAGCAGGAGGCATAATGGCTGCGCAAGATTTTTTTGTTGAAATTGGCACAGAAGAGCTGCCACCAAAAGCCCTTAAAACGCTGGCAACAGCGTTTGCAGACAACTTACAGGCTGAGCTAGCAAAGCTGGAACTTAGCCACGCTGATGTGCAATGGTATGCCGCGCCGCGACGTTTAGCCGTGCGCGTTAATGCTCTGGCTGCTCAGCAGGCCGATAAGCTGGTAGAGAAACGCGGGCCGGCTATCGCCGCAGCCTATGACGCTGATGGTAAGCCAACCAAGGCGGCGCAGGGTTGGGCGGCAGGTTGCGGTATCAGTGTTGAACAAGCTGAAACACTGGAAACAGACAAAGGGGCCTGGTTACTGCACAAAGCTCAGGTTATTGGCGCAGCAACAGCAACGCTATTACCGGAAGTGGTCAGTCAGGCGCTGGCAAAACTGCCTATTGCCAAGCCAATGCGCTGGGGTAATTCCACTGCTGAATTTATCCGCCCGGTACACACCATTATTATGTTGTACGGCAGCTCTGTGGTACCGGCTACTATTTTAGGCCGTGACAGTGGTAATCAAACCTATGGCCATCGGTTTCACGCTCCGGCAAAAGTTAGTATCGACCACGCTGACAACTACCTAAGTACATTGCGTCATGCTTTTGTTGTTGCAGACTTTGCTGAACGCAAAGCCTTTATTGCAGACGGCGTTGCCAAAGTAGCTGCTGAGCTGAACGGTACCGCACTGATGGATGATGCATTACTGGAAGAAGTGACAGCATTAGTTGAATGGCCGGTGGTGTTAGTTGGTAGCTTTGAAGAGAGCTTTCTGCAGGTACCGGCCGAGCCGCTTATTTCAACGATGAAAGACAACCAAAAGTACTTCCCGTTGCTGGATAAAAATGGCAAGTTATTGAATAAATTCATTTTTGTGACAAACATAGCCAGCAAGGACCCGCAGCAGATTATTGCTGGTAATGAAAAGGTAGTACGGCCACGGCTGTCAGATGCGCAGTTCTTCTTTAATACTGATCGTAAGCAAAAACTGGCCGAGCGGTTGGAAAGTCTCAATAGCGTGTTGTTTCAGCAGCAATTGGGTACGCTGGCCGAGAAGTCACAGCGGATCAGTAAAGTTGCTGGCTTTATTGCCGCAAAAATTGGTGCAGAGCAAAGCAGTGCAGAACGTGCAGGTTTGCTGTCAAAAGCCGATTTAATGACCAACATGGTTGGCGAGTTCCCGGAAGTGCAGGGCATTATGGGTATGCACTATGCGCGGTTGGATGGTGAGAACGAAGCGGTAGCGCTGGCACTGAATGAGCAGTATATGCCGCGTTTTGCCGGCGATCAGTTGCCAAGCCGGCTGGAAGGGGCTGCAGTAGCGATAGCGGATAAGCTGGATACCTTAGTTGGTATTTTCGGTATCGGTCAGGCGCCAAAAGGGGATAAAGATCCATTCGCATTGCGTCGTGCTGCTATTGGCGCGCTGCGCATTATGGTAGAAAAGCAATTGCCGGTTGATTTGGTCGAAGCCATTGCCTTTAGTCAGCAGACTTTTGGCAACAAACTTAGTAATGCTAATGTTGGCGAAGATGTGCTGGAATTTATGCTCGGCCGGTTCCGTGCCTGGTACGAAGCGGAAGGCTATGGCGTAGATGTGATCCAGGCAGTATTAGCCCGCAGGCCAACGAACCCAAGTGATTTCGATCGCCGGGTTAAAGCCGTTGCAGAGTTTCGTCAGCTGGAGGCCGCGCAGGCGTTAGCGGCTGCTAACAAACGTGTCGCCAATATTTTAGCCAAAGTTGACGGTGCTATTGCTGATACTGTTAATCCGGCATTGTTGCAAGAAGACGCAGAACAGGCGCTGCACCGTGCGATTCTGGCCGAGCAGAGCTATCAGGCCGGTGTACACAGCTATGCAGCAGGCTTGGCACACTTAGCATCAATGCGTGAAGTGATCGATACCTTCTTTGATCAGGTGATGGTCAATGCGGACGATACAGCGGTGCGGGCCAACCGGCAGGCATTGCTAAAGCAGCTGCGTGAACTGTTTTTACAGGTGGCAGATATTTCAGTATTACAGTAATTTACTGCATTAACGTAAAAAGCCAGCTAACAGCTGGCTTTTTTATTGGTAAAAAATAAAGCTGGCATATTATGAACCTGAAGCTGGCCTTGTTCGTCTGTTTAACGACGGCATCGATAAAACAGGATACGAATGCACCAGGCGCAATTAGATTTATTGGTAATGGCGATGCAACGTGGTGACCAGCGCGCGTTTGACTTGCTGTATCGCCACTTTAATCGCGATCTGCGCCGTTTTGCCGCGTATCTGCTACACAATCCGGTGATAGCTGAAGATCTGGTACAAAACGTCTGGCTTCAGGTAAGTCGGCGTATTAGCCGGTTGCAAGACCCGGCGGTGTTTACCAGTTGGCTATACCGTGCGGTGCGCTGGCAGGTACTGGACTATCAGAAGCAGGCGGCAATGCGCTATACAGAGCCGCTGACTGAACTGCATGAGCCGTTAGCCACTGCACCGGCGCAACATAATCATGAACTGGCGCGGGCAATAAACCTGTTGCCACCCGACGAGCGATTGGTAGTGCAGTTGTATTACTTACATGAACTGCAACAACAGCAGATCGCGTTGATACTGGATATACCACCGGGCACCGTAAAATCACGGTTGCACCGGGCCCGTAGCTTGCTACACCAGACACTGACCGAGGAAAATGAACATGACACCACAATATGATGTAAATGACAGTGAAATTAAACGCGAACTGGCACGTCAGGCGGCTGAGCTGGATAAGCTAATGCGGGAAGAGCAGGGGCTGAATAAAGTGCTGGCATCAGGCTTTAAGGGCGGACTGGCTGGAATAATGGTAATAGCTTATATTCTGGCACTGGTATTGGCTATCGCCATTTTTTATTGCGGCTATCAGTTTTTCACCGTACCGGCTGAGCAGCAGTTGTTTTGGGGCGTCATGCTGTTGCTGGCATTTCAGGCTCAAATGGGCACCAAACTGTGGATCTGGCTGGAGAGTAACCGCAGCAGTACGCTACGTGAGCTAAAACGGTTAGAACTGGCGGTACAGCATTTACAGCAAGGCATGCCTCCGCAATCAGTTTAATTTCTACCTGCCAGGGGCGAGTTTAGCTGTGCCGCCCGCCGTGGCAGCATTACTGTTCCAGTAAACGGTACAGTAGTTGCCTTACCGCTTCGGGCTCAAAGGGTTTGTCACACATCGCATTAACGCCGCTTTGTGCAATGTTAGCCAGATGGGTGTCATTGGCTTCACTGGTCACCATCAGCACCGGAATGTGTGACAAGGTGCTGTGCTGGCGGATGAACTCGGTTAGCTCACGGCCATTTACTTCCGGCATATTGTAGTCAGTCACAACAAGATCAAACATTTGCTGCTGCAGCTGGGCAATCGCCTGCTGACCGTCTTCGGCCTCTACAATATGCTGCATACCTAAGTTAGCTAGTACGCGGCGGATATGGTTGCGCGCCAGCTTGCTGTCATCAACGACCAGCACCCGCACATCGTGCACATCAAACAGCGTCAGCTCCATCTCTGCCGGGCTTAACAGATCCACCGCGGCATTTAGCGCCTTACCTAATTGCTGGGCGTCAAACGGCTTGGGCAGAATAGCAACCACACCAGATTGTTTAAACGCTTCGAGCTGAGCTTTTCGCGTTTCGCTGGATACCAGTAAAAAAGGGATCTCAGCGGTATCGCTGTGTGCTTTTAGCTGTTTCAGCAGCTGCTCAGCGGTGCCATCGGCTAAATGCAATGCGCAGGCAACCGCGTCGGGTTTATGCTGCTGAATTTGGTGCAGCGCACTGGCAAGACTATCCGCTTCAACTACCTGGCTGACATTTTCTTCTGCCAGTTTTTTGCGAATTATCTTACGCTGTACCTCAGAGGGTTCAACCAGCAATATATGTAAATCAGCAGGGGATAGTTGCATAACGGCTCCGCAACATTAACGTAAAATGGCATTTTGCCACAATTAATACCAAGCGGGCACGTATTAATCACAGCTTATTATTTTGTAGTTATTTGGTGTGGCGGCATAGCATGTGAACAACAGTGAGGCCGGCGGTGTTATTAGGTTAACGCTAATTGCTAAGCTTCTTCACCATATAGCGATACGGTAGCTTTGCAGTATCACTGACCACTAGCTCATGGTCCATAAAGCGGCAAAAAGCCGGGATATCGCGGGTGGTGGCGGGGTCGTCTGCTATGATCAGCAAGGTTTCACCCACCTGCATTTTACGCATTTGCAGCCGTACCATCATAACCGGCTCAGGGCAGCGCAGGCCCAAAGCATCCAATGTTTGATCTGGGCTATTAAATACATCGTCCATGCGTACTCCAAAAGAAGCCAAATAAATAAGGGCCTTGAAAACGGCCCTTATTCTAAGCGATTAGGTAGTAAACTGCCAAATTATGGCCGTTCAAATACTGTCGCAATACCCTGGCCTAAACCGATACACATAGTGGCTAAACCGAACTTACCGCCTTTATCTTCCATTACGTTGATAAGGGTCGTTGCAATACGTGAACCCGAGCAGCCTAATGGGTGGCCAAGGGCAATAGCGCCGCCATTCAGGTTAACCTTTTTATCGGCTACTTCTAACAGACCTAAGTCTTTCATTACCGGTAGCGCTTGCGCAGCAAAGGCTTCGTTTAATTCAGCGTAATCCAGATCGTTAACCGTGATACCGGCCATTTTCAACGCTTTTTTCGATGCCGGTACCGGGCCGTAACCCATGATAGACGGGTCGCAACCGGCTACGCCCATACCGCGAACGTAAGCGCGAATGGGTAGGCCCAGCGCTTTGGCTTTATCTTCGCTCATGACCAGCATGCCAGAGGCACCGTCTGATAACGCAGAAGAGGTGCCGGCGGTTACTGTGCCATTGGCTGGGTCAAACACCGGGCGTAGTGCAGAGAGCGCTTCTACCGTGGTTTCCGGCCGGATAACTTCGTCGTAATCCATCAGCTTTAACACACCATCGGCATCATGGCCTTCGGTTGGAATAATCTCATTTTTAAAGCGGCCTTCAACGCTGGCTTCTTGCGCCAGACGGTGAGAGCGGGCGCCGAATTCATCCTGCTGCTGCCGGCTGATGCCGTGCATTTTACCCAGCAACTCAGCAGTTAAGCCCATCATGCCGGCGGCTTTTGCTACGGACGTAGACAAGCCAGGGTGAAAATCGACACCGTGGTTCATTGGCACATGGCCCATGTGCTCAACACCACCGATCAAATACACTTCACCCATGCCGGTTTGAATTGACCGCACGGCGTCGTGCAGTGCTTGCATGGATGAGCCACACAACCGGTTTACCGTTACAGCCGGCACTGAATGTGGAATACCGGCTAACAGCGAAGCATTACGGGCGATGTTGAAGCCTTGTTCCAGCGTTTGCTGCACACAACCCCAGATAATGTCATCGATATCGGCCGGGTTAAGTGCCGGGTTGCGCGCAACCAGCGATGCCATTATATGAGCGGACAACTGTTCAGCGCGAACATTACGATACATACCATTTTTTGAGCGCCCCATTGGGGTGCGGATACAATCTACAATAACTGCGTTTTTCATCATTCTGCTCCTGCGCTTAAACCGGGAAGAAACGCTGGCCAGCTTCGGCCATGGCGCGGGTTTTAGCTGTTACCTGGTAAATTTCACCCAAATGCGCGTATTTATCTGCCAGCGCGACAAAGTTGGCTAAACCGATGGTGTCGGCATAGCGCAGTGGGCCACCACGAAACGGAGGGAAACCTAAGCCATAAATTAAGCCCATGTCGGCTTCAGCAGCGCTGGCCACGATACCTTCTTCTAAGCAACGAATGGTTTCGTTAATCATTGGCACCATTACGCGGGCAATAATGTCATCGGCACTGAAGTCTTGCTTGTCGCTGGCAATGCCGGCTAACAGGCTAATGGCAGCCGGGTCGATATCTTTCTTCGGCCGGCCTTTAGCATCTTTACTATAGGCATAAAAACCGACACCGTTTTTCTGACCATAGCGGTCGGCTTTGAACATCGCCGCCACCGGGTCGTTGTCCAGCTTGGCCATACGGGTAGGGAAGCCTTCGGCCATCACATCAGTACAATGATAAGCGGTGTCTAAACCTACAACGTCTAACAGGTACGCCGGGCCCATCGGCCAGCCGAACTGTTTTTCCATTACTTTGTCGACCTGCGCGAAATCCGCGCCATCTAATACCAGTTTGCTAAAACCAGCGAAGTAGGGAAACAGCACGCGGTTAACGAAGAAACCCGGACAGTCGTTTACTACGATAGGCGATTTGCCCATTTTGGCAGCATAGGCGACAACAGCGGCAACGGTTTCTTCGCTGGTGTCTTTACCGCGGATAACTTCTACCAATGGCATGCGGTGCACCGGATTAAAAAAGTGCATGCCGCAGAAATTTTGTGGCCGGCTTAAGTTCGCTGCCAATGAATCGATAGAAATGGTTGATGTATTGGAGGTTAAAATAGCGTCGTCCGCAATTAAGCCTTCAACTTCTTTCAGTACTGCACCTTTAATTTTCGGGTTCTCTACTACGGCTTCAACCACTATATCGGCGGTTTTAACCGCTTCATTGCTTAGTGTTGGTGTAATAGAGGCAATCACTTTGGCCATACCGATAGCATCGAGCTTTTTCCGCTCAACTTGTTTGCCCAGCAGCTTAGTGGCTTCACCCATGCCCAGCTCAAGAGCTTTGTCGGCAATGTCTTTCATTACCACTGGCACGCCCTTTAACGCCGACTGATAGGCTATACCACCACCCATAATGCCCGCGCCAAGTACTGCAGCTTTTTTCACCGCTTTGGTGGCTGTTTTAGCGGCTTTTTTTGCTTTACCTTTAATCAGCTGGTCGTTTAAAAACAGACCAATTTGCGCCGTAGCCGCATCGGTTTTGGCTAATTTAGCAAAACCGGCGTTCTCCAGCGCCATCGCGCCAGCACGGTCTAAACCGGCGGCAGCTTCAATGGTAGATACGGCTACCATAGGGGCCGGGTAATGTTTACCAGCGGTGGCGAACACCATGCCCTTGGCGGTAGAGAAGCTCATCGTGGCTTCCGTTTTGTTTAGTTTCAGCGGTTGCAATTTAACTGCGCGTTTCTTCCGCCAGTCCAGCTTGCCGGCAATGGCATCTTCTAACATGCTAAGTGCAGCAGCTTCCAGTTTTTCCGGTGCAACGACAGCATCGATTAAACCGAATTTTTGCGCCTGTTCAGCGCTGTGATCTTTACCGGTCGTGATCCACTCCATCGCATTGTCGGCACCAATAATCCGCGGTAAGCGCACGGTACCGCCAAAGCCGGGCATCAGGCCCAGTTTAACTTCTGGCAGACCAATGCGGGTGGTGGTATCGGCGACACGGTAATCAGAAGTAAGTGACCACTCACACCCACCACCAAGCGCAAAACCTTTAAGGGCAACGACTGTTGGTACCGGTAAATCCTCAGCCAGATCGAACACAT
>JBFKFH010000049.1:0-16563 GCA_041618685.1 Rheinheimera sp. | reverse complement strand
GCGCAAGGACGCCACGTCTCCCCTGCATTGCCTTGCACCAAGGCGCAATTGGCACAGTTTGCTCCCTCTTTGTCCGATTGATGCACATACTGCAGCGCTTTAGCCTGTGGGCTTTGAGGGTCAAGTTGCTCGTCATTCGCCAGGGTTTTAAGGCTAATACCGCCCATACTTAAGCCTACGATCCCACCGGCCGATAGTTGCAAAAAACGTCTTCTGCTGGTTGTCATAATGGTTCCTCTGGTGTTGTCGTTACGGTTTTATCTTTGCACTGCTTTATCTTTACACTGTTTTGCCTGGGCATACTGCTGTTGCTTGGCTGTTATAATAGTTACTGCTGTCGCTGTACTCTGGTTTAGTCGGCCTGACAAAAAACGGGCGATCATTGCCGTGCTTAACTAAAACATGCCGTAAATACCCTACAATCGTAGAACAAAACGACGATAAACAGTAATTGATAACCTGAGGTTAAACCTGCATTTAGCGCAGCTAAACGGATAAGGGTTTAATTTGCCTTTAGCAACAGGCAGAATATTGCCAACAGCAATATTTGAAGATGAGTTATGCAAACCGGCCGCTATCTGATAGGTTTTTTATTCGCAGCCAGCGTGGCAACCGCACAGCAGCCTGTCGCCGGTAAATGGCTTACCGATTTGCACGGGCAAACGCTGGCTAATCCACAAAGCTCGGGCTTTACCTGGCGTCATAACGAAATAATCCATATCGGTGACAATAGCGCCGATGCCCCACTGTTAAATAAGTTGCTGCGGATAAACCCACAAACTGCCCAGCTTAATGCTGCGCCGTTAGCCATTACGGTATCGGATACAGTTTTAAACAGCTGTTTTGGAGAGTTATTTGCCCAACACACTGACTTTGAAGCACTGACCTGGAACCGGCAGGATGACACCGTGTTTGTTACCGTCACGGAAGACTCCGCGTTTGTCAGCCTCAGCCCCGAGTGCAAACAGCGCTATGGCGACACTAATGCCACTGACTACCCGACATTATTAGTTAAAATTGAAACCGATCAGGCGTTAAGCCGGGCAGAAATCACCGCCGTAAGGCCGGTTCAATTCCCTAAAGCAGCGAACGTGGGTAATGCCCCAAACGATGGCATTGAAGGTTTAGCTTTTGATAATTCAGGCAACTTATATTTAGCGCTAGAGCAAAACGCAGCCAATGCGCCAATGATTTTTAAAACTCCATACGACAGCAATTTCTGGCAACAGGATGGCTATGTTACCGTGCAGGACACCGCCTTTGTACTGCCGGTAGCAGACAATAACGACCACCCGATTAATGACCTGGATTATTTACCCAGCCCGAAAGCCGGTCATCCGGGATATTTAGTTGCGGTGGCGCGCAATGATGATCAACTTTGGATTATCGACCTCAGCCAGCAGCAGCCTCCGTTTGTGCAGCAACTGGCCTTCTATGCCCCTACAGGCAGTGATAATAGCTGCCCGGCCTATGAGAAACTGGTGCAAACAGCCATTGAAGGCGTCGCCGTGCACGCCGATATGCTTTACCTGGTCAACGATGCCTGGAAAAAGCACTATGCCGATAATATTCAATGCCCTGCCAACGCGGCTAACTTCCATAAATTCGCCCCACTGATGTTCAGCACGCCGATTGACCCGCGTTGGTTTATTCCGGCAGCGAATTAACTCCGCCGCGGCAGGTGAAGTGAACCGGGCAATCTGCTATGATCGACTGCGTTTTGCCGCCAGCCAGGCGGCATAACAGGCTGATGCTATTCCTCTGTTTTTGCAGGACGACTTATGATTAATCACTTTCGCGTACTTGGCGTAAAAGCCAATGCCAGCGATGACGACATTAAAAAAGCCTATCGGCGTTTAGCCAATAAATATCATCCGGATAAACTTCACGGCCTTGACGACGAGGCAAAAGAACAGGCTGCGCAACAATTGCAGCGGGTTAAACTGGCGTATGATGTATTGTCCGATCCGAAGCAGAAAGCCGCCTTTATCAAAGATTTCAATAACGTCATCGTTACCGACCCCACAGCAACCATGCAAGAGCTATGGGATCAATATTATGCATAATGTGCTTGTGAGCAGCTAATGGCCAACAAACTGAATTTGACGCGCGTACGCGCACTTCACAGCGACGCGCTGGAAAATATTGAATCTTACCTTGATCCGGACACGCCCAAAGCGCTGGAGCAATTTACCGCCAAAATGAAAGCTATTTTGCTGGCGGCACCCGACATGTTGGACTCAGTGCCCGAGTATTTACCTATTGCCTTATATGGCCGGGTTAAATTTACACCCGCTGCAAAATTAAAATGGCAACAATGGCTCAGCAGTGGTACGGCACCTGATTGGGATGAGTTTAAAACATCAGTCGCGTTTAATAACGCTGACCTTGAGCTGGTTAAAGCCATACGGGCGTATTCACAGGCTCAGCTGATTGAAGCCTGCGCCGTGTTGTTTCTATTTGAAAGCGACAAATTCACCGCGAAGCGGCGTAATGGCAGTGAAAGTTTCAATGAAGATGCCGCCGCAGATGTTGATGACGAAGACGCAGCGGCACATCACAGCGACTATGACAGCGATGATTACGGCAGCGATGATGACAGCGATGAAGAGGGGTATGACAACCAGTATGACGATATTCGCTTTAACGGAGAAAAATCGTAATGACTACGCAATTAATTGAGATCGCTGTTGCTGAAATAAAACAATTGGCCGTCACTGAACCTAAGCAAGCGAGCAAGAAATTTGAGCTGATCGCTAACACCATGAGTGATGAGCAGCTGGTAGAAGTTATTGAAAATATTGATATTGTTACGCTTACACAAATTAATAGCGAACATGATATTTCGTTTCCGTCAATTATCTCTGAGCTAATGAGCCCTGAACGCATTCGCGATATCGTTTGCCAGCAACCGTTGTACTGGGAAGAAAAAATTAAAAACAATGCGGAAGAACTGCAACAGCATACCTTTGATTTTCTGACCTACCTTATCCGCAGCCAGGACAGCGAAGATAAGCAAGCTGAGATCTTAACCTGCGTTGCAGAAGACCCGGCCGGTTTGTTTTACCTGTCTATTCCGTTTATTGAACTGTACCGCGGCGAACAGTTTGCCGATGAAGACTTTTATGCCGATACCCTGCACGAAGAAGAACAGGATTTAGAAGAAGCGCTGGCTTACACCGAACGGCAAATGACAGAAGATGCACATGGCCTGGGCTTTGATGATCCGCGCAGCTTGCTGGCGTTGATCCGCCAACTCACCCCGGAAGTTGAACAGGCTATTAAAGCACTGATCCGGAATGAAAACTCGGGTTGGGAAGGCATTATCAGTAAATTTGCCACTGAGCTGGTTATGCAGGCAAAAGAAAAGAATCAAGCTACCGACGAAGAGTTTAGCGAAGTCGACGATATGTTTAGCTTTCTGGATTAAGGATTTACCTCATGCAGTTAATGCTACGCGATGGCAGTTTGGGTCCATTTTTAACTCAGGTAATTACGAAAGCGCAGGCTGAGCAGCAATTAAACCACGACCAGCTACAGCAAATAAAAAGCAAAGCCGTGTTGATGAGCCTGAAATTTGCCGATAAGTTTTACAACAAATATAAAATGCATCTGCTGGAGCAAGCAGCTTACGACGTTATCGGCGTGGTGAGTGTGGGCTTGCGTGAGCTTAGCGAGAATGACCCCCAGCGCGCCCTCGCCTTGTTGCTGGCGCCGGAAGGTCTGGTAAAACCGTTCCAAAAAGGCTGGAACATGCTGGCAACTGTTAGCAAAAAGACCGGTAAAACCTCGTTGTACGGCGACGTAGAAGAACAATTGCTGCAAAATATTGCCACCCCACCCGACGCTGAAGAATGGACCGGCTGGGCCAGTTATCAGCAGGCGTTAACCGAACACCGCCGCACCCAGTCGATGCAACTGTTACAGCAACAGTTTTATGCCCGCAGCCACTTTGATGAGTTTGAGCATTTCTCTTTGGAGGAAGTGTTGGCCGAAGTAGTGCTTTATCGTGCACTGACCGGTGGCGACAAAGTACGGCAGGATTTAAAAAAGCGTATTCGCAGCATTGTGCTGCAACCACATTGGTTTAATGACACCTTTTTGCAATTGCAAACTGAAGCAACGCTGGCCGAACTGCCTGGCGCCAACGCCGAAGCGATACGCGCGGATCTGGGCCAGCATTTTATTCCGGCCCTGTTACGCACACTGAAATTCGCCAAAGAATATCAGGCGCTTGCCGAAAAAGATGCTTCGCCAGAAAAACTCGATGCGTTCGAAGGTAAGCAAGGTTTAACCAACCCGCTGCTGGGCTGGCCACAATATCTGGAACTGTAATGATGACTACAGCACTACGGTTTAGTTTGCGGGGAAAAAATAGGATGCGCAAAGGCGTTTATCAGTTAGCTGCTGCGCTAATGCTGTGCCTGTTACCACAATACAATGCTTATGCTAAGGGTGACGATACAGCCGCAGATGTACTACGCGTCGCGCTACCAGCCGCCGCCTGGGGCATGACACAGTACCTGGATGACGATGATGGCGCCAAGCAGTTTTACTACAGTTTTGCTACGACAGTGGTAACGACCTACGCGCTAAAATCAGCTATTCACAAACAGCGGCCGGATGGTAGCGACAACGATGCGTTTCCATCGGGGCATACATCGATGGCATTTCAGGGCGCCGCGTTTTTACAGCAGCGCTATGGCTGGAAATACGCCGCGCCGGCTTACCTGTTAGCCACCTATGTCGGCTACAGCCGGGTTAACAATGATCATCACGACAGCGGTGATGTTCTGGCCGGCGCCTTAATTGGTATTGTCGCCAGTCATTATTTTACCAAGCCATTTTATGGATTACAGTTAACACCCACAGCTGGCATTAATGGTGTCGGGCTGCAGGTCAGTACATCTTGGTAGCCGGCCTGCTGCCGGCTCAAGGGTGGTGCTAAGCGGCTCAACTTATGCGGCTCAACTTATGCGGCTCAACTTAAGCGGCTCAACTTAAGCGGCTCAACTTAAACAGCTCAACGTAAGCTGCTTAAATGCGCCGCTTAGATCACAACCCAACCCAGCGCAGTGTTTATCGCGCTTCTGAACACCTCAGCCATCGCATTCCAGATTTTCTCCGCGATTTGCAAGGTTATGATAGCTATTGAACGTAGCCTGATGCGCGCTAACATTTTTTGGTCTTCCATAAAGACCCTGGCATCGTCTTCATTGAATTCACCCAACAATTTTTTTCTGGCTAAAAAGCTCACGTCATTGCTCAGACTCTGGCCAATATTCTGCACAATATCGGCTATCTCATCCCAACTGCCGCTAACTACTAATTTGGCAGCAGCGACAGCGTCGTCAACCACGTCGTTAAAATTTACGCCATTAATAGTAGTCATTACTTAGTCTCCGCTAAGGTGGCAGTTTGTTGCTTAAAGCCTTCGGCTTTTTGAATTGCCAAAACTGCATTAAAAATCATTAGTTTTCTGCCTTCCCAGTTTGCCCGTTTTAGGATCTGAGTATTTCTGGTCAATTCGGCATCGGCATGTTGCTGTTTCCATTTTAGGATAACACATTTTAAATCAACATAATTTCTGGCGGTTAAGCTGGTTTGGGAAAAGTCTGCTGCTAACTCCTGACAGTTCGACGGCAAGCTGGCTTCAATTAACGCATTCATCTTGGCTTGTAAGCCCTGCCCGGCCGCGCCTATTTTGCTGTCACTTGCCATAGCCCGCAGAATTAACGCTTCGGAATCTATGATGAGGCTGTTGTATTTACTTTCGAACTTAGAATAATGACTGCTGTGTGCCGATGGGTTAACAATATCACTGCGCTCAGCATCAGTGCGTGGACTTTTATCTCTGCCCCACTCAATCATTTCAGCAGCTTTTTTATAAAATGCTTCGGTGTCGGTAACCAGTTTTTCATCATATGGCGACACTAATACTGTGGTGCAGCCCGCCAGCAACATGACAAGCGTGATAAACAGCACATAGCCTGGTAATGCGATTGCTTTGTTAGCTGTGATCATTTCAGTCTCCTTCGATTTTATCTGGCGACTACACCAGATAATGCCAACCTGGCATCACTCAAGGCTTAACAGTAGCAGATAATATCCGTTTCGTTGGCCGGGCGGATGCCCGATAAACGGCGACACCACAAGCATGTCACTGCTTGTGCAGCAATAAGGCCGCGTCAATGGGGATAAAACGACTGGCCGATTTAACCAGCGCCTGAGCGGTCAACCCTTCAACCCCATATACCTCCACTTCGGTATGGTAGCGGTTAGTAAGCTTTTGCAGCAGCAAGTCGAAGTCACCATCACCGGATGCCAGCACCAGTACATCACTGTGCTGGCCATATTCGATCGCATCCAGCGTGATACCCACGTCCCAGTCTCCTTTGGCACTGCCATCCGCGCGTTGAATAAATGGCTTGAGCTTTACCTCAAAACCGATCGCACGCAGAATATTCTGAAACTGGCGCTGTTTTTCATCTGCGCGATCGATGGCATAGGCAATCGCTTTTACCACAGTGCGCCCGTTTGTGACCTGCTGCCAGAATGCGTTGTAATCGAAGTTTTGTTGATACGCTTCACGGCAGGTGTAATAAATATTCTGCACATCAACCAAGATGGTCACGCTGCTCATATCCGTCCTATCAAGACCTTTACATTTTAAAGCCGGTAACCTAACCGGCATCTGCACAGCGTGCAAGCCTTTTCTGGCGGCCGCCAGCTGCAACGTTTCAGGTAGCAAAAGCTTTAAAAACAGCTTCTTAATCTATAAAACAGATTAGCCTGATAGAGAAAACTAGCTTTCGCCACTGCTAGCCGGGGTCTATAGTCAATGCACGACAAAGTGGGTGTCTGAACTCACAACATTTAATTTCGTAAACAAGGAGTTCCCTATGAGTAACAACAGCGGTTCGGGTAAATGCCCGGTCATGCACGGTGGCAATACCCGTTTAAGCGGCGGCGGTACCCGGAATGTAGACTGGTGGCCTAATCAGCTTAATGTGAAAATTTTGCACCAGAACGATACAAAGTCGAACCCACTGGGCGCAGATTTTAACTATGCAGCAGAGTTCAAGAAGCTTGATTTAGCCGCAGTGAAAAAAGATCTTGAGCACGTCATGACCGACTCGCAAGACTGGTGGCCTGCCGACTACGGCCATTACGGCCCGTTTATGATCCGTATGGCCTGGCATGCGGCCGGTACGTACCGAACAGCAGACGGCCGCGGTGGCGCCTCGACCGGTAATCAGCGTTTTGCGCCGCTAAACAGCTGGCCGGATAACGGTAATTTAGATAAAGCCCGCCGGTTATTGTGGCCGGTGAAGCAAAAGTACGGTAACAAACTGTCGTGGGCAGACTTATTTATTCTGGCTGGCAATGTTGCACTGGAATCGATGGGCTTTAAAACTTTTGGTTTTGGCGGCGGCAGGGCCGATATTTGGGAGCCGGAAGAAGATGTGTACTGGGGTGCAGAGCGGGAATGGCTGGCAACCAGTGACAAAGCCAACAGTCGCTACTCAGGCGAACGTAACTTAGAAAATCCGCTGGCAGCGGTTCAAATGGGCCTGATCTACGTCAACCCTGAAGGCCCTGATGGTAAGCCTGATCCTGTCGCATCAGGGCGCGATATCCGCGATACCTTTGAGCGTATGGCAATGAACGATTATGAAACCGTGGCACTCACTGCCGGCGGTCATACTTTTGGTAAAGCACATGGTGCCGGTGATGCCGCTCATGTCGGTGTTGAACCTGAAGCCGGCGCTATTCATGACATGGGGTTTGGCTGGTTAAGCAGTTTTAACAGTGGCCGCGGCCGTGACACCATCACCAGCGGCATTGAAGGTGCCTGGACCCCAACACCAACCCAGTGGGACAACAGCTATTTTGATGTGTTGTTTGGCTATGAGTGGGAACTGACAAAAAGCCCGGCCGGAGCACATCAGTGGGCGGCAAAAAACCTGGCAGACAAAGATCACGCACCGGATGCTGAACTAGCCGGCCAAAAGGCGCCTTTGATGATGACCACGGCGGATATGGCAATGCGCGAAGATCCGGCGTATCGCAAAATTGCTGAGCATTTCCATCAAAACCCCGACGAATTTGCCGATGCATTCGCCCGGGCCTGGTTTAAGCTTACGCACCGCGATATGGGGCCCAAGTCACGTTATTTAGGCCCGGAAGTACCCGCTGAAGAGCTGATATGGCAAGATCCGGTCCCGGCAGTTGATCATGAACTGGTTAACACGGCCGACATCGCGTTATTAAAGCAAAACATACTGGCATCCGGACTCAGTGTGTCAGAGCTGGTTTATATCGCCTGGTCTAGTGCTTCAACGTTCCGTGGCTCAGACAACCGCGGCGGCGCCAACGGTGCGCGTATTCGCCTGGCACCACAAAAAGACTGGGAGGTAAATCAACCTGCTCAGCTACAAAAAGCGCTGACCGCGCTCACCGATATTCAGCAACGGTTTAACGCCGCCCAAACGGCTAACAAAAAGGTATCACTGGCCGATTTAATTGTGCTGGCCGGTTCGGCTGCAATCGAAAAAGCGGCAAAAGATGCCGGCGCCAATATAGAAGTGCCTTTCAGCCCAGGCCGTACTGATGCCTCAGCAGAGCAAACTGATGCCGCATCTTTTGATGTGCTGGAACCTATTGCTGATGGTTTCCGTAACTACACTAAGAAAGCATACAGCCTGTCAGCCGAAGAGCTACTGCTGGATAAAGCACAGTTACTTGGCTTAACAGCGCCAGAAATGACGGTGCTAGTTGGTGGTATGCGTGTACTTGCCGCCAATTATGGCCAGTCGCAGCATGGCGTCTTTACCAGTCAGCCTGGTATGCTCAGCAATGACTTTTTTGTTAACCTGCTGGATATGCGTACTGAATGGAAACCGGTGTCGTCTGAGGCGCAGGAATTTGAAGGCCGCGATCGTAGCAGCGGCAAACTGAAATGGACCGCCAGCCGCGTAGATCTGATATTTGGCTCGAATTCGCAGCTGCGCGCCATTGCCGAAGTGTATGGTACCAGTGAGGCACAACCCAAGTTTATTCAGGACTTTGTCAACGCCTGGACTAAAGTAATGAATGCTGATCGCTTTGATCTGAACTAACGAGCAGGCAAATACTAACAAGGCGCCCGGCCACACTGGGCGCCTTTTTTATTGGCACAATACGGCAAACTGAGCGCCGAGCAGCTGGCATAAATCAGCCGCCGACAGCTCGATCTCTAAACCACGACGGCCAGCGCTGACATAAATGCACGGAAACTGCTGCGCTGAGCTATCGATTACCGTGGGCAAGCGTTTCTTCTGCCCCAATGGGCTGACGCCACCCAGTACATAACCGGTAGAACGCATTACATCATTGGCATTGGCCATCTCGGCTTTTTTCGCTGACAGTGCTTTTGCCATCAACTTCATATTCAGCTGCATACTTACCGGCAATACCGCCACTGCCAGCTGTTTCGTATCAAGCTGTACCACCAGCGTTTTAAATACCTGCTCTGGTGCTAAGCCAAGTTTATCAGCCGCCTCCTGACCATAAGACGCTGCCGCTGCATCATGCGGATATTGGTGCACCTGATAGCGAATTCCCTGCTGTTTGGCTAGATCAATTGCTGGTGTCATTTTGTTGCCGCCTCAAAAGAACCAGTAAAAACTATACTGGCTATCTCGATGTGACGTCAAAGTAAAATACCGGCGAACGCAATTGCATCGTCTGCCGGTAGTGTGCCACCTTCCCGCTTACTTTACCTCACCGCGCCATCGTTCGGCTCATCATCGGCTGATATTGCTGGCGGTAACATATCATCGCGGCTAACGCCTAGTATCTCTGCTATTGCGCTGGCAACATAAATAGATGAGTAGGTGCCCACGGCAATGCCAAATAACAATGCAGTGGCAAAACCATGGATCAATGCGCCACCTTTATAAAATAAAACAACTAATACCAGAACTGTGGTTAGCGATGTGATAACGGTACGGCTTAAGGTTGAGGTTATAGCTTCGTTAATAACCGCAGCAGTGCTGGTAGCACGCATTTTTCTAAAGGTCTCCCGTATTCGATCAAACACCACTATGGTGTCGTTTATTGAATAGCCAATCAGCGCAAGAACGGCGGCCAGCACGGTAAGGTCGAACTCAATCTGTAGCAGGGAAAACAAACCCAGCGTCAGGATCACATCGTGTGCCAGAGATGTCACAGCCCCAACGGACAAACGCCACTCAAATCGGGCAGCCACGTAAATAAGAATGCCAACCAGCGCCACCAATAGTGCCATGCCGCCATCTTGTTTTAATTCCTCACCAACACTGGGGCCAACAAACTCAGCACGGCGCATGTCTACCTGTTGCGCGGGATCAACCTTCAATGCGGCTAGTACCCTATCCCCAACGTTTGCCTGGGCCAGATCAGCCCGAAGAGGTATACGGATCAACACATCGCGGCTGGTACCAAATAGTTGCACGACCGCATCGTCGAAGCCTGCGTTACTAAGCATTTTTCGCACTGCAGGTAAGTCAGCAGCCCGAGTAAAGCCCACTTCAATGACGGTACCACCGGTAAAATCCAGGCCCCAGTTAATGCCTCGGGTTGCAAACGAAAACAGCGATACCAGCGTCAGCAGTATCGACAGGGCCAGCGCAAACCATTTAAAGCGCATAAAATCTAATGCATGAGAAAAACGTAATATCTGCATACTTGGTTCCTTAAACCGGCAGTGACTGCAAGCGGCGGCCACCCCATATTAAATTAACTAATAAACGGGTACCGATTACTGCGGTAAAAATTGAGGTGATAATGCCAATAGCCAGGGTGACAGCGAAGCCTTTTACCGGACCGGTGCCCACAGCAAACAACACCAGCGCAACCAACAAAGTGGTGATATTTGAGTCCGCAATAGTCGAAAAGGCGCGATCGTAACCCAGATGTATCGCTTGCTGTACCGAGCGATCTTCTGCCAACTCCTCTTTTATCCGCTCAAAGATAAGCACGTTGGCATCAACTGCCATGCCCACCGTCAACACAATGCCCGCCATGCCAGGCAAGGTTAACGTAGCACCCGGCACCATCGACAATATGCCAATAATCAAGATCAAATTAGCGAATAACGCGATATTCGCCACCATGCCAAACGCTTTGTAATACACCAACATAAACGCCACCACTGCCAGCATGCCCCAAGCAATGGCAGTGATACCAAGATCGATATTCTCGATACCTAAGCTTGGGCCTATCGTGCGTTCTTCAATAATTTGCACCGGCGCAATCAAAGCACCTGCGCGCAACAAAGTTGCCAGTGTCTGAGCTTCGGCTGACGAGTTCAGGCCATTGATAACAAAGTCACGTCCCAGTCGCATTTGTATGGTTGCGTCGTTGATCACTTCCTGATGTTTTTCTAGCAACGGCGTGCCGTCTGCTGCGCGTGCTGTACCCGGCTTGTATTCTATAAAGACCGACGCCATACGGCGTCCCACGGCATCCTTTGTGCTGGCAAATAGTTTGTCACCACCCAAGGCATCCAGTTTAATATTTACCTGAGGCCGGCCATATTCGTCATAACCACTGCTGGCATCTGCGATGTGCTCACCGCTTAACATCACGCGCTTTTCTAACAGCACAGCCTGGCCTTCACGCTTGAAATATAGATCCGCTTCAGCCGGTAAGCGGCCATTTTGCGCTGCGTTGATATCGCCGGCTTCATCAACCAAGTGAAATTCTAATGACGCAGTCGCGCCAAGGATTTCTTTTGCTTTGGCAGTATCCTGTACACCTGGCAACTGCACCACGATCCGATCTGCTCCTTGGCGCTGCACCAATGGTTCGGCTACACCAATTTCATTAACCCGATTGCGAATAATGCTGATGTTTTGCTCCAGCGCATATTCTCGGATCGCGGTTTGCTTTTCTTTGGTCAGTGCCAACACCAGTTTGCTACTGTCACTGCTTGGTAAAATCGCTAAAACACGCTGATGAGATTGCATTAGGTCGCGCAATTGTGGCATCTCGCCCTCGTTACGCACTGAGATAACAATATCACCGGAGCTTAAGTCTGCCTGCACAGCCTTATAGCGTAAATTATTGTCCCGCAATTCGCGGCGCAATGTTTGCACCCAGCCGGTGACCTCTTTATCCAGCGCCATGTTCATATCCACCGCCAGGGTAAAATGAACTCCGCCACGTAAATCCAAACCTAGTTTCATCGGATTAGCCCCGATAGCCACTAACCATGCAGGTGTGGCTGGCGCTAAATCCAGCGCGGTAATGTAATTTTTCCCCAGTATCTGCGCGCTGAGCTCACGCGCTTTAAGTTGATCTTCTGTTGAGTTAAACCTAACAAGTAGTTTTCCGTCCTGCAGCACCGCCGCCTTTATATCGATATCAGCGGCAAAGAAATGCTGCTGCAATAACGCAACGCTTGCCGCGCTAACCTGGCCACCACGACTGGCACTAATATTTAAAGCAGGATCTTCAGGATATAAATTGGGTAATGCATATACGAATGAAAGCAACAACAAACCAAGCACTACGACGTAGCGCCAGGCGGAATTTTGATTGAGCATTTTACTTTTTCCTCACACACCGACGCCGAAAAACCAGGCCGGATAAGCAATATGAATCAAGGCAGAACTGTGCCTGTGCTGATCAATAGACGCTGAGGAGTAATGGCGGCGCACGCGCTTGGTACAGCGGCGAAGCAATTGTTGCCGCTATCTGGTCGTGACTGCAGATCTTGTCCGTCGTTATGGTAACAACCGGATCACGCTGAATAGTCGGCAGTATTACCTGGGGGTCATCATCAGACTGCTGAGAAACAGCACTCGTATGCGGATGGATTGTAGGTGTTAATGCCTGCAGTTGTTTATCTGCCAGCGATGCTATCCGCATGTCGTGCACGGCAAAAACTTGCGGCGCACACAACAGGTTAAGATAAAACAGTATGGCAAACAGACTAAACCAGCGCATAACACCCCGGAAGTATCGACAGCGCTGCATAGCGACGCAACGTACAGATATGATGAGTGCTACCGGCTAATAAAACAATACGCGCTGACAAATATACAGCCGGCGTGCATGAATACGCTTAGTTTGCACATCAAATTGACTTGCCAGCCGCTCTTTGCTTTTATCTATCCTGCTTTAACAAGGGTTTAAATAAGCCAAAGCGCCAATCCCGCATTGCCATCACGACGGTCACGCCAAATCGCTGTTCAAGAGGCAAGGTAGCATCGTGCTGATTGAGCTCACTGAACTCCTGTGCCAACCGTGTTAATTTTCGTTGAAATTCGACATTACTACTGTGCGATAACATACCATTTAACACCAGCAAGCATTCATCAGGCTGTTCAAAACGGGCTTTAAAAAACTCCCTGGCGATATTTTCCTGAAAAAAGCGCTGAATGGGCCCGCCTTCACGCCAGGAAAAATTGGCGGCGATGCGCAGCTTTATTCTGTTTTGTGGTAACAATTCAATAATTTTTAACCGGTCAAGCTTTACCAGCTTTTGCAAACACTGATGTTCAGAAATTTGATACCACGCCAAAATATCTTGCATCGTCCAGCGGTTTAACACCGACACGGTGACCAGCAATAACAGCAAGTCACGGGTAATTTCTTCTTCTTGTTGCAACGTTAACTTGGTTATTTTCGTATTTTGTTCATTTATTAACTGCAATAAATCTGTCAGCTGCATGCCCATCAACTGACAGACTTTTTCCAAACGTTGTAACGACATTTGCTGCTGTGAAAACAAGCGCTTTACGCTGGCTTCAGTGAGTTGCAGATGTGTTGCAACCGCCGCGTAAGTTATGCCGTGGCTTTTTAACTGCTTTTTCAGCACAGTAAGTAATTTGGCGATCTGCGTCATAGCGTGGTGATTTATCCAAGGTACATATCAAAAATAGTATCAATATATAATACCTTCATAGCCCTAAAGCGCTACTCTTATTATTGAAGTATCAAATACCGCACAAACAGGTATGCTGATTGCCGTGAATAAGCAGCGTATAGCCTTGGCGTAATCAAGGTATCAACCACATCGTGAGCAGGGGTGAGAAAATGGCAACAAAATTATTTCAATGCGGTATTGCTGTGCTGTTGAGCGTTGGTTTAGCCGCATGCAGTACAGTACAAAGCGGGGCGAAAACCAGCGTTGTTGACTACCTTTACCCGGCAGAACAGGCCGTACCAATTCAGCCAGCCGTGCCGGTACTAACACTACCGGTTAAATTGGGTATTGCTTTTGTTCCCGGAGAAAAAACACGCTCAACCGGTGATAATCCGTTTGCCTGGGTGCAAACCGGCGCCAACAGTCTGTCGGAAGCACAGAAAATGCGTATGTTAAATAGAATTGCCGAGCATTTTCGCGCCCGTGATTACATTGCAGATATTCAGATTATCCCATCACCCTATTTAACACCCAAAGGTGGCTTTAATAACCTTGATCAAATCAAAACCATGTATGGCATCGATGTGATAGCTCTGGTGTCTTATGATCAGGTGCAATTTACCGACGACAGCAAATTGTCTTTAAGTTATTGGACCCTGGTCGGTGCATATCTGGTAGAGGGGCAAAAAAATGATACCAATACCCTGATGGACACGGTTGTCTACGCTATTGATAGTCGTAAAATGCTGTTTCGGGCGCCGGGCACCAGTCAGATTAAGGGCCGCTCAACCCCGGTAAATCTAAGTGAAGAGCTACGCGCCGACAGCTTACAGGGCTTTAATACTGCCAGCGAAGATATGGTGACTAACCTGGCGTTGCAGCTGGAGCTCTTTACCGAACAACTAAAACAACGCCCTGATGATATAAAAATCGTCCGCACTAATGGCTACAAAGGCGGTGGGTCGTTTAACCGCAGCACACTGTTCGCCATACTTATACTACTGCTGGCCCAGCTAACCACACGGCGTATGCGCTTAAAGCGCCAGGCCAGCTAATCACCAGCCTGCGCGCCGTTCCATTGAAATGCAATAAAGCAGCGCCATTAAATGCCGCTGCTGCAATGCTGCTTTATTGCACTTATAGTACCGTCAGCCTTTTTTTGGTGGCGGTGGCGTTACACTCACGCGCTCCATATCCGGATGGGGCACATCTAATTCAAAATCCAGCTGTATCCGTTGTGCTTTGTGCTCTACCCCTGTCGCTGTATATCGCCACTGCTGTAATGCATGTAATGCTGCTTTATCAAACACCTGTTCCGGCGACGATTTGATCACGCTGGCATTTACTACTTTACCTTGCGCATCCACATCAAATTTAATTTGTACATACCCAGAAATGCCTTGCTGTGCTGCCTGCAATGGATAACGGGGTTCAACGCGTGTCACCGCGGCCAGCGGTTTTGCTTTGTTAGTCCCGGCCTGTACCGGCTGCTGCAGCAGTAATGTGCTGACAATGACCAGTGCCATTGCACCTGATACGACAGCTTTGCTGAAACCTTGTTGCTGTTGTAACTGCATAATTCGTTGTTTCATAATGTTAAACTCTCCATAGTGATGAGTAAGCGGCCAGCCATAAGATGGTGACTGCTGGGTACTGCTTAGTAAGGCATAACCATAAGCAATTCGTTGTGCCGAGCTGGCGTGTTTAGTGACTACAGCATCGCAGGCCAACTCCTGTACATTACGGTACTGAACATACGCCAGCCAAACCAGCGGGTTAAACCAGAACAGGCTGACAATGAGCAGGGCGACATAATTCAGGTGCACGTCGCCACGGCGCCAATGCGTCAGCTCATGCTGTAAAATCAATTGTTGCTGAGTGGGATCAAAGCGCTGAAAAAAATCTGCCGGCAACACAATATAGGGTGATAGTAAGCCACTGATATAAGGCCCGGCGTCGCAATCTGCCTGGCGGCAACTAACAGACGATGTCAGGACATGTACCGGTTTGGCTCTGTTAAACAGTGCACGGCTGCTCGCATAGCTTAGTAAAATGAAGCCAATACAGAACGCAACACCAGACAACCACAGCCACAGTAGCCAGTTGATATTGCTGGCTGCACCGGTCAGCTGTTGCACCCCCACCTGATAACGCTGCAAAGGCTGCGCATTAGCCAGCGCCGGGATCAGCGGTGTGGAAATACCCACCAGCAATAACATGGGTACCGTCGCCCACAGCGCATAAGTCGTTCGCGGGCCAAATTGTTTAAGCAGGTGTTTTTGCGTTGCCACCAACAACACTAATAATAGTGATAACGGCACCGATAGTTGCAGCAGGTAATCAGTCATGACGCTGCTCCTGCTCCCACTCGGCAATTAATTGTTTTAGCTGCTGCACATCATCGGCGCTTAATTTTTTCTGACTGGCAAAGCCGGCAACTAAAGGCGCGACACGACCGGCAAACAGTCGCTCAACAAAAGTCTGGCTTTGTTCCAGCTGATATTCTTGCTCAGTGATCAGGGGCTGATATAAATAAGCCCGCCCCGCTTTTTCATAGCCCAGTGCACCTTTACTCACCAGGCGGTTGAGCAATGTTTTGACCGTTTTTTCGTGCCAGTCTTTGCCATTATCCAGCGCGGCTACCACTTCATTTGCCGACAAGGGTT
>JBFKFH010000048.1:0-16614 GCA_041618685.1 Rheinheimera sp. | reverse complement strand
GGGTGGTAATAAACCAGATGATACCAATCAGAACGAAAAAGGACATGCCCAGTAAGGTGCTGTGTACTACCGGATTGTATTGAACCAGTTGCCACATCACGGCCAGTGCTGGCAGTGTGGCTAAATAAATCATCCATTCTTTATTAATACCGGCAAATACTTTCTGTTTAAGCAGTGCCGGGTTAGAAGGTTCAGCATAGCCATACAGATATTTCTGACCGGTTAAAAACACCACTAAACCAACCACCATACCGATGCCGGCTAAACCAAAGCCGTAGCCCCAGCCGTAAGTTTCACCCAGATAGGTCACACTTAACGTGGCAATAAAAGAGCCCAGGTTAATACCCATATAAAAAATGGTGAAGCCCGAATCACGGCGCGCATCTTCTTTACCGTATAGCTGACCAACAATGGTTGAAATATTCGGTTTTAAGAAGCCTACACCCATAATGATCAGCGCTAAGGAGAAGTAAAATACCTGAATTGCGCCGGTATCCTGCACCACTACGCCGTCTTGCACATAGGCTTGAAAACCTTCGTAGGCTAAACCCAAATGGCCCAGGCAGAGCAAGATGGCGCCAAAGGTTACTGCTTTACGCATTCCCAAGTACCGGTCAGCTAACATGCCGCCAATTACCGGCATCGCGTACACTAAACCCGCATAGCTGCCCAGTACGTCAAGTCCGCCGGCGTCACTGAATAAATGGTACTTTGTTAAATACAATAACAGCAGGTATTTCATGCCGTAGAACGAGAAGCGTTCCCACATTTCGGTGAGAAAACACACATAAAGCCCGACCGGGTGGCCGAGAAATTGCGGCTGGTTGGCATTCGCCGCCGCAACAGTGCTAGATTCAGTCATGGAGTCCCCAGTTTTATTAGAATTATATACTTCGCATTTTTAGTGGCACGAAGCTTTGCCGATTATGCAGATGTTCTACTGCCTTGTCATCCCTTGCTACCGCGCGATAGTGGCAAAAATAGCAAAATTGCGCATTTCCTAAGCAGTCAGCGTCTAGTGCGGATAAAGTTGCTGGCGAATTCTGGCAAAATCATGCCGGCACAGCGCAAAGGTGATTAAACGGGTGACAACCGGATAGGCAATCAGCAGCAATACAACGCCGATCATCAATTTAGCGGTATCGCTATCGGCCAGTAGCAGGCGGGCAATTAACAAAAACAACGGAAAAATAATCAGCAGTTTAATAATGTTCAGCGTAATTTTTTTTGGCGCAGACAAGTTATCAGCGGCTTTACGAATGACCTCCATACGCTGGGCGAAATTTAAGCCGGCAAGCTCAGGAATTTTTTGGCTGTTCAGGTATAACATGGGCGGTTCCTTATTTTGCTGGCGCTAGTTTAGCGGTTCTCTCTATCGCTTTAAAAGGGCTTTTGGTAAGCTTTACGCCAGTACGACGATAAGGATCTGTGATGATTAAAGTTCTCAGCGTGTTTGGCACCCGGCCCGAGGCGATAAAAATGGCGCCGCTGGTAAATTTGCTGAAGCAACAAGCGGATATTGATAGCCGGGTCTGTGTGACAGGGCAGCATCGCGAGATGTTAGATCAGGTACTGCAATTATTTGATATAAAACCAGAGTATGATCTGTCCATCATGAAAGCAGGTCAGGATTTATATGACGTTACTACCAGTATTCTTTTGAAAATTAAACCGGTGTTGCGTGAGTTTAAACCCGATGTGGTGTTGGTGCATGGTGATACCAGTACGACGTTTGCCGCTGCATTGGCTTGTTACTATGAAAAAATAGCCGTCGGTCATGTTGAAGCCGGTTTACGCACCGGTGATATTTACAGCCCCTGGCCAGAGGAAGCGAATCGCAAGCTAACCGGGGCTATTACCCGCTGGCACTTTGCGCCTACGGCAACCTCCGAGCAAAATTTGTTAAACGAGCAGGTGAAACCCGGCCATATTTTTGTCACGGGTAATACCGTTATCGACGCCTTGTTGCAGGTAGTGGCAAAAATTGATGCCGATAGCGTACTGAGTAACAGCTTTGCAGAACAATTTCCTTATGCCCGGCAAGGCCGGCGGTTAATTCTAGTGACCGGGCATCGCCGAGAAAGCTTTGGCAGCGGCTTCGAACAGATCTGCGGTGCGTTAAAACAGCTGGCACTGAAATTTCCGGACTGCGATATTGTCTATCCGGTGCATTTGAATCCGAATGTGCGTGAACCGGTATTCCGGTTGTTATCAGATGCGTCTAACGTGCATTTAATTGAACCGCAGGATTACCTGCCATTTGTGTACCTAATGAGCCGCAGCACATTGGTGCTGACTGACTCTGGTGGTATTCAGGAAGAGGCTCCATCTTTAGGTAAGCCGGTGCTGGTAATGCGCAACACCACTGAGCGACCGGAAGCGATAGCTGCCGGCACCGTTAAATTGGTGGGAACAGATACAGATGTTATTGTCTCGGAAGTATCTAAGTTACTGACTGACAAAGCCTATTACGATAGCATGAGCTTTGCTCACAACCCCTATGGCGATGGCAACGCCTGCCAGCGTATTATTGATATTATTAAAACAGATGTTGCTGAACACAGCTGACATACGGAGATTGGAATATGGATATTCTGCAGCACCTGCAGCAGGCGCCTAAACGCTGGCTGATTACCGGTTGCGCAGGTTTTATTGGCTCAAACCTGCTGGAGACCTTGCTTAAGGCTAATCAACTGGTGGTTGGGCTGGATAATTTTGCTACCGGCCATCAGCGTAATCTGGATGAAGTCCAACAACTGGTTAGCCCGGCGCAGTGGGCTAACTTCCAGTTTATCCAAGGTGATATCCGTAATCTGACTGACTGCCAGCAAGCCTGTGTAGGTGTTGATTACGTGTTGCACCAGGCCGCATTGGGTTCAGTACCGCGTTCGCTCAGCGATCCAATCACCAGCAATGACACCAATATCAGTGGCTTTTTAAATATGCTGGTTTCGGCCCGCGATGCAGGTGTAAAGCGCTTTGTTTATGCGGCTTCAAGTTCCACCTATGGCGACCATCCGGCACTGCCGAAAGTGGAAGACATTATTGGCAAACCGTTATCGCCCTATGCCATTACCAAATATGTCAATGAGCTGTATGCTGATGTGTTTTCCCGCAGCTACGGTTTTCATAGCATTGGCTTGCGCTATTTCAACGTATTTGGCCCGCGGCAAGACCCTGACGGCGCTTATGCGGCTGTGATCCCAAAGTGGACAGCAGCAATGATCAACGACCAGCCGGTGGTAATTAACGGTGATGGCGAAACCAGCCGTGATTTTTGCTTTGTAGCCAATGCAGTGCAGGCGAACCTGCGTGCTGCATTGGCTGATATTGAGCACAGTGAAGTATTTAACGTTGCCCTGGGTGACAGAACGACGCTAAATGAGCTGTTTGACGCTTTGGTGCATAGCCTGGCACAGCACAATATGCATTATAAGCAGCCGGTAAAGTATGCCGATTTTCGCTTTGGCGACGTGCGTCATTCGCAGGCCGACATCAGTAAAGCGAAAACAATGCTTGGCTATGCGCCGGAGTTTCGCCTGCGGGATGGCCTAAAACTGGCTATGCCATGGTATATTCAGCAACAATAAACTGCAGAGCAGTAACTAAAACGTCGTAAAAGGACTTACACAGGATTTAAAGCATGAGAAATATCGCAGACAGTCACATCGCCATTATTGGCCTGGGTTACGTTGGCCTGCCGCTGGCGGTCGAGTTTGGCAAGCATTATCCGACCCTGGGCTTTGATATTAACAAAGCGCGTATTGCCGAGCTTAATGCCGGCCAGGACCACACACTGGAAGTTAGCAGTGAAGAGCTTAAACAGGCCGATAAGTTACAGTACAGCTGCGAGCTGGACGACTTACGCCGTGCCACAGTGTTTATCGTCACCGTACCCACGCCCATAGATCAGCACCGTCAACCCGATTTAACGCCACTGCTTAAAGCATCAGAAACACTCGGTAAAGTAATTAAAGCCGGTGATATCGTGATATATGAATCGACTGTTTACCCTGGTGCCACTGAAGAAGACTGTATTCCGGTAATCGAACGGGTATCGGGCCTGAAATACAATGTCGATTTCTTTGCCGGTTACAGCCCGGAGCGCATTAACCCGGGTGATAAAGAACACCGGGTGACGACTATTAAAAAAGTGACATCGGGTTCTACGCCGCAAGTGGCTGATTTTGTTGACAGCTTGTACTGCAGCATTATTACAGCCGGTACCTACAAAGCCAGTTCTATCCGCGTGGCAGAGGCGGCTAAAGTTATCGAAAACACGCAGCGTGACCTGAATATAGCGCTGATAAACGAGCTGGCAGTGATCTTTAATAAACTGGGTATTGATACCGAAGAAGTATTACTGGCGGCAGGAACTAAATGGAACTTTCTGCCATTTCGCCCCGGCTTGGTTGGCGGCCATTGTATCGGTGTTGACCCCTACTATCTGACACACAAAGCGCAGGCAATAGGTTACAACCCTGAGGTCATTCTGGCTGGGCGTCGTATTAACGACAGTATGGGGCGCTATGTGGTAAGTGAATTAGTCAAAACGATGATTAAGCGCGGCATTCATGTCAGCGGCGCAAAGGTACTGATCATGGGGTTGACGTTTAAAGAAAACTGCCCGGATATTCGCAATACCAAGGTCGTGGATATTCTGACCGAGCTGCAGGAGTATGGTGTCAGCGCTGATGTGTTCGACCCCTGGGTTGATAGCGCAGAAGCGCAGCACGAATATGGTATTACGCCGATTACACAGCCTGAATCCGGCAGCTATGACGCCGTCGTGCTGGCAGTTGGCCATCAGCAATTCCGCCAATTGGGCGCTACCGGCATCAAAGCGCTGATGAAACCGGAACATGTTTTGTATGATTTAAAATATGTTCTGAGTGCGCAAGACAGTGATTTACGTTTGTAAGGTTCCGCTCCTGCCACCAACGCCGATGCACTATAATCGGCGTTTATTTTGCTGATATGTCGTATTGATGAAAATTACCACCACAGCGTTACCAGATTGTCTGCTGTTTGAACCTCGGCGTTTTACCGATGCCCGTGGCTTTTTTCAGGAAAATTATCGCGCAGATACCTACGCGGCTGCAGGTATTGCCCAGCCGCTGGTGCAGGACAACTGGTCCCGCTCAATAAAAGGCGTACTGCGGGGTATGCATTTTCAACGCAGCGCCCCACAAGGTAAGCTTATTTCAGTATTACGCGGTGAAATTTACGATGTTGTCGTCGATATCCGGCCAGCTTCCCGCCATTTCGGCCAGTGGCAGGGCATGGTGTTGTCAGAGCATAATGCCCGGCAGCTTTGGGTGCCGCCAGGCTTTGCCCACGGTTTTCTGGTGCTGTCCGAAATGGCGGATGTACACTACAAGACCAGTGAATACTATCAGGCGAGTGATGAAGGTTGTTTTTGTTGGAATGACCCTGATTTGGCCATCACCTGGCCAATAATGCCTAGTTATTTATCCGACAAAGATGCAACAGCACCGGGGTTTCACGAGGCATTGGCATGACAATTTTGCTTCTTGGCGCTGACGGACAGTTAGGCCAGGCGCTGAGACAGCAGCCGCAATGGCAGCATTTTACCGTTATTGCGCAAAGTCACCGACAGCTGGATATTACTGATACTCAGGCGTTGGCACAGCAGTTTGAACAGCATCAACCCAAGGTGGTAATTAATTGTGCCGCTTACACCAATGTCGCCCTGGCTGAACAGCAGGCTGAACGCTGTTATGCGGTAAACACCCATGCGGTGGTGCAGCTGGCTCAGTTGTGCCGGAAGCACGATAGTTTATTGCTGCAATTTTCTACTGATTATGTGTTTAACGGCAACAGTCAGCATGCTTACACCGAGACCGACACGCCAGATGCGTTAAATGTTTACGGTCATTCTAAGTGGTTGGCTGAACAAGCGGTGCAGCAGCATTGTCATAAATATTTACTGATCCGCACCAGTTGGCTGTTCGGTGAGCACGGGCAAAACTTCTATCGCACCATGCTGAAAAAAGCATCACAACAGACGGACATCCGCGTGGTGGATGACCAGTTTGGCTGCCCGACCTATGCCGGCCATCTGGCGGCAATACTGCTGCAGCTGCTGCAGCAGTATCAGCAACAGGGTGCATTGGAGTACGGCTTGTATCATCTGGCAGGACAGCCGGCTGTCAGCTGGTTTCAATTTGCCGAGGCAATTTTCAGCGCCCGGCAATTAGCTCCCCACGTATTGCCTGTGTCAACGGCTGACTTTGCAGCCAGCGTACAACGGCCGGCAAATTCAGCCCTTAACTGCGGGCTATTTAGTAACACTTTTGCTGTAACGATGCCATCATGGCAGCAGGCGTTACAATACCTTGCCGCGGAGGATAAATGACAATACTGATTACCGGAGGCTGCGGCTTTATTGGTTCTGCGGTTATCCGCTACCTGTTGACGCATACTGACAAACGGGTGGTCAATGTAGATAAACTCACCTATGCCGCTCAGCCAGAAGCACTGGCAGAGTTTTCAAGCTGTGCCCGCTACCACTTTGTGCAACAGGATATTTGTGATGCCGCGGCCATGCAGCAGATATTTAGCCAGTATCAACCGCAAGCGGTAATGCATCTTGCAGCTGAAAGTCATGTTGACCGTTCTATTGCTACCGCCGCTGCATTTATTGATACCAATATCAACGGCACTTTTCAAATGCTCGAAGCTGCGCGTCACTATTGGCAGCAGTTGGCAGTGACACAACAGCAGGCATTTAGGTTTCACCATATATCAACAGATGAGGTTTACGGCGATCTGGCTTCTCATGAAGCCCCTGCCTTTACTGAACAAACAGCTTATGCACCCAGCAGCCCTTATGCCGCCAGCAAAGCGGCTAGTGATCACCTGGTTAATGCCTGGTATCGAACCTATGGCTTGCCGGTGGTGTTGACGAATTGTTCCAATAATTACGGCCCATGGCAACATGACGAAAAGCTGATCCCTAACACCATCAACAAGGCATTAGAAGGGATGGCGATACCGGTTTATGGGAATGGTGAACAAATTCGTGATTGGTTATTTGTCGAAGACCATGCCAAGGCGCTTTATCAGGTTCTGACTCAGGGGCTGCCGGGTGAGCGTTATAACATTGGCGGCAATAGTGAGCGGCGTAACATCGATGTTGTCAGGCAGATTTGCCGGTTGCTGGATGAACTAAAGCCATTGCCGCTAGTCAATGACGCCGCAGCGGTTAGTTATCAGCAACAAATTAGCTTTGTTGCTGACCGGCCGGGACATGATGTGCGCTACGCAGTAAATTGTAATAAGGTATGCACCGAACTAGGCTGGCAGCCGCAGCACAGCTTTGAGCAAGCGCTACGAAAAACTGTACAGTGGTACTTGAATAAGCGTGCTGCTGCAACGTCTGCCGTGGCAGAATAACATTCGATTAATAGGCTAAAACTGGTTAGAATGCGCTGGTTTTTCAGAAAATTATCGGTCTTTAACCGGAAGCTGTTACCGGTGTCTGTGTAGGATAACCGGCAGATTTTTACGCCGACTTAAGGTTAAATGGAGTAACGAAGTGTCGAAAATGTTTAGCGTAGTGCTGTTGGCGATTTTTGCTGTGGTTTTTACCAATTCTGCAGTTGCAGCTACCCCTTCACCTGCGATGATGCAACAATTAAAACAGTTGCCAAGAGCAGAGCAGGAAAGGCTTGCCAAGGAATACGGTTTTGATTTAACCCAGTTAAATCAGCTAAATAAAACCAGCACGCCTAACGACCTTAATAGTAAACAACCGGCTCAGTTAACGCCAAAACAGCGTGCGTTGAATGAACAGCAGCAACTGGATCTACAACTGGCCGAAAAAAAGAAAGACGACGACAAGCCCAAGCGCTTTGGTATGAATCTGTTTGATTCTGACATCAGCACCTTTGCACCAACAGCAACTATTCCTGTGCCTGACAGCTACGTGCTGGGGCCAGATGACATGATAAAACTGCAGCTGTACGGCAAAGTCAATGCGCTGTACGATCTGATAGTAACCCGTGAAGGCACCTTGCAGATACCTGAATTAGGTAACCTCAGTGTTGCCGGCTTAACCTTTAACGAAACTAAAAGCCTGGTCCAAAACCATGTGAAGCAAAGCTTGCTTGGCGTTGAAGCCGCGGTCAGCATGGGCACCCTGCGAACGATAAATATTTTCGTCGCCGGCGAGGCCAAACATCCCGGTAGCTACACCGTCTCTGCGTTAACATCGGTAACCCAGGCATTATTTATCGCCGGCGGCGTCAGTGAAATAGGCAGCTTGCGTGATATCCGTGTGCAACGCAGCGCAAAACAGGTTGCCAGCTTCGATTTATATGATTTGCTGCTGCGCGGTAACGCCCAGCAAGACCTGCATCTGCAAAATGGTGATGTGGTATTTATTGCCCCCGTGCGGGCAATTGCGGAAGTACGGGGTGAAGTGCGCCGTCCGGCACTGTTTGAAGTAAATGAAACTGACACGTTAAGCAGTTTGCTGGCGATGGCAGGTGGTGTGAAAGAGGGGGGTTACCGGCAAGCAGCGGTATTGGAACGCTTTAACCAGCAAAGCGTGCGTACACTGTTAAATGTTGACCTGACCAACAAGGCAGACAGCGAGCTGGCGGTTAAAAGTGGTGATGTACTGCGTATTGGTTTAGCGTCACCCCGCATTGAAAATCGTATCACGGTAGCCGGTGCTGTTGTGCGGCCGGGCGTATTCGCCTGGTATGAAGGCATTCGCGTTAATCATCTGCTGCGTTCAATTTGGTCTGATTTACATATCACCGTCGACCTGGATTACGCATTAATCCTGCGCGAAACCAATAAACAGGGTGATCTCAGTGTTTTACAGTTTGATCTGGGTGATGCAATTAATCAGCCGGAGTCTGCACATAATATGCTGTTGCAGGCCGGCGATATGCTATTGGTTTTCCATTACGGGAATACGGCATATGATCGGGCCAGTTTGAACAAAATTCTGAGTGAAGAGCTCAAAACACGTTTTGAGCTGCCAGAAACAGAGCGCTGGTTAAGCAATGAACATTTAGCTGATGAGGCTTTTGCCAGTGTACTGGCAGATAATGCCAGCACTAACTCTACTGTTATTGCCGAACAGCTGATTAAAGATAACATCAGCCAGCGTGTGGCGAAAAATGGCTTAGAGCCGGAAGAAGAGCTGCTGCCGTATTCATACGAAGCGCTGGTTGTCGAACAGCAAGCAGCGTTGCAGCAAACGATGCTGAATTACCTGCAGCGGGTGCTGTACGATCCACAACTACTATCTTTATCGCAACATTTTACCCGACGCGAGTTATTGTACCCGGTACTGGATAAACTAAAACGCCAGGCCCGCAATGGCCAGGTGCCGCAGATTGTTAATATTCAAGGCGAAGTATTAGTAGGCGGCGAATACCCACTGGCGCAACAGGCCGGTGTGGCGCAATTGATCTACGCTGCAGGTGGCTTAAAAGACTCTGCTCATTTTGGCCGGGCCGAGCTAACCCGTATCAGCGCCAGCAATCTTGATCAGACCGGTGTTGAAGTTCAGCATCTGGATATTGCATTACAACAGGTACTAAACGGCACACACAACCTAAGTCTGCAAAGCCGTGACACGCTGAACGTATTTGCCATTCCTGATTGGAATATGCAACGCAGTGTTGAAATTCGCGGTGAGGTAAAGTTCCCCGGCCGTTATACGGTGCAGCGAGGAGAATCGCTTAGCTCGCTGATCAAACGTGCTGGTGGCCTGACCTCACGGGCGTTTGCTAACGGTGCAGTGTTTACCCGGGAACAGGTACGTGAGCGTGAAACGCTGCAGATGCGCAAATTGATAGAGCAGCTGCGGGCAGATGTTGCATCGCGGGCACTGTCAGCAGAAAAAAGCTTGATCAGCCCGGCAGACGCGGTAGCAATGATTAAAGAAATAGAAAAGCAACAACCGGTCGGGCGTCTGGTTATCGACTTACCGAGCATAGTGGCAGAAAATCCTGCCGCCGATATTAATGTCGAAAACGGCGATGTGTTGTATATCCCCCGGCATAACAGTGCCATTACCGTGGTCGGTGAGGTGCAACACGCCAGTAGCCATCGCTTTAGTGATAACCGTTCGCTGGAGTATTATCTGCAACAAGCGGGTGGTTTCCGCAAGCGGGCAGATGAAGACAGGGTATATGTTATCCGCGCTGATGGCTCTGTGATGTTGCCGCAGAACAATAGCTGGTTCAGTGTAACAAAAGATCAGCTCAGTCCGGGCGATACCATAGTGGTGCCACTGGATACAGAGTACAAAGACAGCCTGAACTTGTGGAGCCAGGTAACGCAGATTTTCTATCAGAGCGCGGTAGCGATAGCTGCAATCCGTGGGCTGTAAAACCCAACCCGGCAACGGGCTGAACTTTTAGGTAGTGTATATTTCTAACCCGGCCGTCGTGCCATGTTACGCAGGAGATTGACCAGTGATGTCAGATGTTCAATGCAATAAAACAATGCGTGGCTTTACGCTTATCGAATTATTAATAGTTATCGTAATTGTTGGATTACTGGCCTCGCTGGTGGCGCCAGAAATGTTCTCTAAAGTTGATTCGTCGCGAATTAAAACCGCGAAGGCGCAGATGGAGTTACTTGAGACATCATTAAATACTTATCGTCTGGATATCGGTCAGTATCCGGAGTCGCTGACTGAACTGGTAAAAAGTGATAAAAAAAATTGGGATGGCCCATATTTACCCAAAGATGTGCCGCTTGACCCATGGGGCAACCCGTATATCTACAGTAATAACAGCGCTGATGGCCCCGGCTTTACGCTGTTATCATACGGCCGCGATGGGCGTCAGGGCGGTGAAGGTGACGATGCGGATATCGTGCACAAATGAAAAATCTGCCTGAACTGCTGCAGCAGTCGTTTGGCGTAAGTGCGGCGGATATCGACAAAGCCACGGCGTTTCAACGTAAGTACGGCGGCCAGCTGGAGCATATTCTCGTCAGCATGGGGAGTTTGTCGTCAGAAATTTTGCCAGACATCTATTCAACCTTGTTGGCTCTGCCTAAATTAACGGATAACGCAGTAGCTGACTGGGTATTACCGGAGCCAGCCAGGCAGCTGCCTTTTGCCAGGCTGGCAGACAAAGGCTGGATCCCTTTTGCGCTGAACGATGCCAGCTGGACCTTCGCCACTATTGCCCCGCTGAATAAAGATGCTCAGGAGATGATTTCTGCATTGGGGCTGGATTGTAATTTAATCATCGCCAGTACCGATCAGTTCAACCGCTTGTCGGCTATCACACAGCAGACCGACGACACAGCATCAACAGGCGAGCTGACATCGGTTGAAGCGGCACGCTTGCGTGAGCTGGCATCTGAGGCGCCAACAGTTAATCTGCTGAACGCTTTTATTACCCGTGCTTTGCGGCAACGGGCGTCAGATATGCACATTGAGCCTTCACAAGGGCGCGGTAAAGTGCGGTTTCGTATTGATGGCGTGTTACAGGATATTGATACCATTCCATCAGCGCTGGTGTTGCCAGTGATCACACGGCTAAAAATTCTCAGCAATATGGATATTGCGGAAAAACGCCGGCCACAGGATGGCAAAATAGAACTGCGCATTGGGGGTATCGATTTGGATATCCGCGTCTCGGCGTTACCGCTGAATGACGGTGAAAGTGTCGTAATGCGTTTTTTACGAAAAGATGCCATCCGTTACGATATGGCTGTGCTAGGTATAGCGCCGGACATCGAAGCAAAAATTCTGCAGGATATTAAAACCACCGCGGGTGTGGTGCTGCTTACTGGTCCTACCGGTTCAGGTAAAACAACCAGTCTTTATACCTTTTTAAATAAGTTAAATACGCCCGGTGTCAAGATCATCACCCTGGAAGACCCGGTGGAATACCAGCTTGACGGTATTAATCAGGTTCAGGTTCAGGCTGACATTGGTTTTGATTTTGCCGCCGGCTTGCGCAGTATAGTGCGCCAGGACCCGGATATTATTATGCTGGGTGAAATTCGTGACAAAGAAACGGCAGGCATAGCAATGCAATCGGCCTTAACCGGCCACTTGGTCTTTTCCACTGTGCACACCAATGATGCGCCCAGCGCTTACACCCGACTACTTGATTTAGGTGTGGAAGAGTTTTTACTGAATGCCGCTTTGGTGTCGATAGTGGCGCAGCGTTTGGTGCGGCGTTTGTGTCCGGATTGTGCCGTTCCGGCAACCGATGCCGCAGCTTTAACAGAGCGTTATCACCTGCAGCAGCATGCCAGCGAGCTTAATAACGGTCAGCTGAATTTACATCAGGCAACTGGCTGTGAACTGTGCAATTTCACTGGCTATAAAGGCCGGCTGGCGATTATTGAATATCTGCGCTGTACGGATGAAATTAAGGCATTGCCGAAAGATCAGAATTTTATTCAGCACGCGCGGCGGGAAAACCGGGCTCAGGGCGGCAGAACGCTGCTCGAAGATGGCTTGTTAAAAGCAATGCAGGGCACAACCACTATTGAAGAAGTGCTGCGGGTGGCTGGCTGATGGCGCAATTTGATTACACTGGCTTTGATAAATCCGGTGCCCGTGTCAGTGGTACAGTTGAGGCTGCCAGTCTTGAGCTGGCGCAACAAATACTGAAACAAAAAGGTGTCTTGTTAAAGTCGGTAACCGCAGAAAAACCGCTGCAGCAAAATGATATTTTCAGCTCGAACCGGGTAGATCTGGCCGATATTGAATTTCTTACCGCTGAGCTGTCGCTATTACTGGACTCGGGTTTGAAAATCGACAAAGGCATAGAGCTGTTAAAGTCGGCTAATAAAAAGCCGGCGCTGGCAAGATTACTGAATAAAATCAGTACAGAGTTGCGCAGCGGTAAGCAGCTTTCCCAGGTTCTGGCTGGCTTTTCCGGTTTGTTTGACCCGCTGTATGTCAACCTGGTCAGTATCGGTGAAAAAACCGGTAAATTAGCAGACATCTTCCGGCAATTGGCCGAAGATCTGGCATTTCGACGCGATCTGCAGAAAAAGATAGCCCAAGCGCTGACTTATCCAATGGTCATTCTGTTTGTCTGTATCGCATCGGTATTGTTTATTTTTAACTATGTAGTGCCCAATATGGCAACCATGTTTGAGCGCCAGCAAAACTTACCGTTTTACACCACGCTGCTGTTGTCCTCTTCAGCCTGGTTACAAAAATATCAGTTGATGTTGTTTGCTGCTATTGCCGCTTTGGCCGTTGTGTTGTTTCACAGCCGAAAAAATGTTGTGCTGCAACAGCGCTGGCAATGGTTAGCGATACGTTTGCCACTGCTTAAACATGCCATCATGCTGGTCGAGCGTATTCGTTTTAACGGTGGTTTGGCAATGATGCTGGATGCCGGCGTCGCGATAGATCAGGCATTAGAGTTAGCAAATGGCAATATTAAGCATCTGGAGCTGCGTGCCGAAATGCAGATAGCGATCAGTAAGATAAAGCGTGGTGAACAGCTATCAACGGCGCTGCGACAAACCCGCTTATTCCCAGATTTTTTTGCTTCTTTGCTTAGTGTCGGCGAAGAAAGTGGAGAGTTGGGGCGTATTTTCAAAGAAATAGCACAGCGCAGCCAACGTCAGTTTACCGACTGGGTAACCCGTTTTACCGCCTTGCTTGAGCCATTATTAATTCTGGTAATGGGCGGTATCGTTGGCGGCGTAGTGGTTATTATGATGCTCAGCATTACCTCTGCCACCGATGTTGGTTTGTAAGCGACATTGCTAATGAGAAGCACGCGCGGTTTTACCCTGATAGAGCTGTTGGTGGTGATCACCATTATGACCACCATACTGAGTCTGGTGGCGCCGCTGATGATCGAACAGGTCGATAAGATCAAGGCGTCAGCAGAGTATCATGAGCTGGAGCAATACCTGTCAGATAGCGCGAAAGTAGCGTTTCTAAAGGGGCAGCCGGTTTATTTTCAGTTTGATGGCAAGCAGCTAAAACGCAAAGTTGGCGCTGATACCGTACAGCTGGATTTTACTTATGTGTTTTTTCCGCCACAAAGCCTGCTGATTAATGCCAATGGTTTTACCGACAGCCGTTATATTGATGTGATTAGCGGTAAGAAATCCTTAAAACTTGAACTGGCGGGGTTGATGTGAAATCCAGCAGAGGTCTTACTCTGGTTGAGGTATTAATTGCAGCGGTGATCCTGTTTGCTGCGCTTAGTCTCAGTGCAGTCGCGATTCAATCGCTGCGTCAAAGTAGCGCCCAGGCTGAAAAAGTCATTAACATTCTCAAACCCGCACGGATGATAGCATTAACCATCCAGCAGCAAATCCGGCGTCAGCCACAAGACAATATGTCAGGCAGCGGCACTGTGCAAAATGTGTCGTACCAGTGGCAAGCCCGCATTATCAAATCAGGTTCAGCCCCACCGCAGTTGGATGTCGACAGTGGCACACTGATGGTGCCACCAGAGCGATTCAAGCTGTATCAGGTAACGCTGGAACTGACGGCTGGCGGGCGTACTGAGCAACTGCAGTTTAAGGAGCTGGCATGGTTACCTCTGGCTTTTTAAAGCGCGGTTTTACCTTAGTCGAGCTATTGATTGCCATGAGCATTATGTTGGCGATGCTGGTGCTGGCCGGGACGGCCTATCAGCTGTATACCGCATCATGGCAGCGCGACCTGTCAAAAATTCAGCAGTCGTATGACGAGTTTCGCTATACCGAATTATTGGTTGACGCCATGCAGGCCATATTGCCGCTAGCTGTTACCGATGACGGCAGTCAGGCCTATTATTTTCTCGGGCGGGAAGAGGGCTTCACTGCCGTGACCTATTCGCCGATATTCCATACTGGTTATCCGGCAGTCATTCGGGTGTTTCGTGAAGCAAATGATAACGGCGGTTTTCGCCTGGTGTATGAAGAAGCGTCATTGCAGCACATGGTGCTCAAAAGCGCGCAGCAGAGGTTGCCGTTTAGCCGGCGTCAAATAATCTATGACGACATAGCGGAGATGTCATTCCGTTACTTTGGCTGGAATGATATAGCAACCCGGATGGCGGCTTATTCTGATGTTGATGTTGCGGTTAACAGCAGCCCGCAATGGTTTAGTGAGTACGATGCCCTGGTCCGGCGCCTGCATCCGCAAAAAGTGCAGCTGCTGCTGGGTGATTTTACGCTGGAATTTGCAGTACCCGACCGGGCGCGGTTAAATATCTCACTCGAAGACACAGAGAACCCGGTATGATGCATCCAATTAAGCCACAACACGGCATAGCGTTAATTCAGGTACTGCTATTAAGCGTGCTGTTGACCGTTATTCTGATGTCAATGAACCATCAGGCCCGGCAACATATCCGTCTGGCTGAGGCGGTTAAACACTATGCGGCGGCAAATATGGCGCTGCACAGTGCAGAAGCAGAAATTTTGTTTAGTTTGCTTAGCAACGAGCCACATCTGTTGGCCAGAGGTGAGCTACCAGAGGCACCGCAGTGGAATTTTCATAGCCAGCCGTTTTGGCTGGCAGATACGCAAGTGGTCTTGCAGGACACGTCAGGCTTATTAAATGCTGCCAGCCCTGATGCGGTGCTGATACGCCAGTTTGTGCAGCAACATAGTGGCTCAGAAGCCCTGGGGCAGCAGATCGTTGCGGCCTTAGCCGACTGGCAGGATAAAGATAACACCCCGCGGCTTGACGGCGCTGAGCAAGCGGAGTACCCATTGGGTAACATCCGGAATGGCCCGATGCAGTACGCTGAAGAATGGCTGTTTGTTAAAGGGGTTACACCAGAGCTGTTTAGCGCATTGCAGCCGTTACTTAGCTTTTTTACCCAGGGAGTAAGTGTTAATCAGCAGCCTCAGGCTTTGTGGCGGCTGTATTTAGCAGAAGCGCAAACCAACGAACTGGCCCGCTTACGCGACGCGGGTAAACTCAGCGCTGAGTTGTTTGAAGGCTTAACCGGCAGCACAATTGATGAGTTTAACCGCTTTAGCTATGGACCGGGTTACAGAATAGGCTTCACAGTAAAAAATGCCGATGTTAGACTAAGCCGCGAATTAACATTACGCTTAATGCCATTTCAGCAGCAACCCTTCGATATTTATGAATATCGCTTGCGTAATCTTCCCACGGATACTTTGAATGCAGCACCAAATGATTGAAAAGTACATGGCCCGGCCACTGCGCTGGGTGTTGCAAAACAATGTCAGTTACTGGCATCAGGTGCTATATAGTTTTAGCCACGCTAATGGCCATTATCAGCTACAGCCGGCAGCCGAGCAGCAGCGGGGCAGGGTTGTTATTGTCAGTCGGGCACACTATCAGGAATACGTGCAACATTACCCGATAACACAGCTATCTGAGCTAAAACAGGTGCTAAAAACTGAGTATCAGCATAATGAATTGGTGCTGCATTACATCGGTCCGGTGCACGATCAACGCCGTACGGTTTGCAGCATTGTCATGTCAGACGATGTTGTACAGCGCTTTAATCATAGCTGTGTGTTAATTCCGGAATCTTTACTACTGTGGCAAGCGTTTAAACTAACCAGGCCCGCAGCGACGAATACGGTGTATCAGGTTGGTGCTTTTGCCGGCTATTTTCTTTACTGTGGTGCCGACACGCCGGTGTCGCAGCG
>JBFKFH010000047.1:0-16693 GCA_041618685.1 Rheinheimera sp. | reverse complement strand
GCTCGGTTCGTAGCCGAGTACTCTATCCAGCTGAGCTATGCGTCCATCTGAAAAATGGCGGAGAAAGAGGGATTCGAACCCTCGATAGAGTTTCCCCTATACACCCTTAGCAGGGGTGCGCCTTCAGCCACTCGGCCATTTCTCCGCTCTGTGTTGCGGCGTGTATATTAATGTCTCAGGAAAATAAGTCAAACAATTTTTGGAACTGAAAAGTGCGTTTGCCGACCTTTTAAGCAATTCAGCGCAATTCTGTTATAAAACGTACAAAATCGGCATAAATCATAAGCAAAACACAGTAATACCGTGACGGTTAATCATCTTCACCGTAAGTTGAATCAGTTGAGCCTTTCTCAGCCTGGATCCGCATATAAATTTCTTCACGATGCACAGACACCTCTTTAGGCGCATTCACACCAATGCGTACCTGATTGCCTTTAACACCCAGCACCGTAACGGTGACTTCATCACCAATCATCAGTGTCTCACCAACACGACGAGTAAGAATTAGCATTCGTTTGCTCCTTGTTCCTTTTACCCAGCATGATTCACACCGGTGTATACACTCAAGCGCCGTATCATAACTCAGCTACTTGGCTGATTAAAAGTCGGGCGTTTAAATAATTAGCGTGAACTACCAGCAGTTTAGCGGCTATTCACGGATATTGTAGCAATATGCCAGAATGGTGCGGCAATTTAGCGATACTTATCCTGACAGGCACGGCAAACTTCTGTAGTTATGTCTACGCAGTCGCTGTGAATGCCGATCAGTAAACAAGGGGGAGAACCCTTGTTTACTGCGGATTAAAGCAGTTTAGCTTAGTTTCGACGTAATAAGGGCTTTGGCGTCAGCAATTGCTGCTGGCAATGCGGCGATGTCAGAGCCACCGGCTTGTGCCATATCCGGCCGGCCACCGCCCTTGCCACCTAACTTCTCTGCTACCGCGCCGACTAATTGACCGGCATGAACCTTACCGACCAGATCTGCAGTTACCCCCGCGATCAGGCTGATTTTATCGTCATTAACTGTAGCCAGCAAAATCACACCCGAGTTTAGTTTATTTTTCAGTTCATCAAGCATGGTGCGTAGGGCTTTGGGTTCCGTTGCCGGAAGTTGTGTTACCAACACTGTCGCCCCGTTAATCAGTTCAGCCTGTTCTAATACCGATGCACCGGCATGGCTTGCCAGTTTAGTTTTTAGCTGATCAATGTCTTTTTCCAGCTGTTTGCTGCGTTCCAACGTCTGTTGCACCCGCTCACTAATACTGAACAGGTCGCCTTTTAAAGCACTGGCAACTAACTGCGCTTGTTGTTCCAACTGTTGAATGTAGGCAATCGCTTCGCTACCACTTACCGCTTCTAAACGACGCACACCTGAAGCGATACCACTTTCTGACACAATTTTAACCAGACCAATATCACCGGTGCGCGTCACATGGGTACCACCGCACAGTTCAATGGAGAACTCGCCCATGCTTAACACGCGAACTTCATCATCGTACTTTTCACCAAATAGCGCCATAGCGCCCGCGGCTTTTGCCTGTTCAATCGGCATCAAACGGGTTTGTAGTGCATTATTCTGCTGAATTTGTGTATTGACTAATTGTTCTATTGCACGCAATTCTTCCGGCTTTACCGCTTCAAAGTGACTGAAATCAAACCGTAGCCGGTCAGGGCCCACCAACGAGCCTTTTTGTGTGACATGTTCACCTAACACCTTGCGCAGCGCTGCGTGTAATAAATGTGTCGCTGAGTGGTTTTGCCTGATGGCATCACGACGAACACTATCAACCTGTGCATTGACGTTATCACCTACCGCAATTGTCCCTTTGCTGCGGCCCTTGTGCGCAAAGGCTTTACCCAACTTAACGGTATCCTCAACGTTAAATGCGGCACCACTGGCTAATGACAGAAAGCCACTGTCACCAATCTGACCACCAGATTCGGCGTAGAATGGCGTTTTGTCCAGAATAACCAAACCCTGCTCGCCATCGGCAAGCTGAGCTACCTGCTGACCATCGCGCAGTATCTCGACGACAACAGCATTACCAAAATCATGTTCATAACCGGTAAACGTGGTGTGCTGAGCCGACGTAACACCAGCGTTATAATCAGTGCCAAAATTAGAGGCCTGCTGCGCACGTCTACGTTGCTCTGCCATTGCAGCGTCAAAGCCGGCCTGGTCAATAGTCAGATTACGCTCCCGGGCAACGTCATTGGTTAAATCAACCGGAAAACCATATGTATCGTACAGTTTGAATACCAGCTCTCCGGGTAATTCAGTACCCTGCAACGCAGCCAGGGCATCTTCTAAAATTGTCAGCCCCCGCTCCAGCGTCTTACCAAACTGTTCTTCTTCCAGCCTCAGTATTTTTTCGACTACAGCCTGCTTCTCCGCCAGTTCCGGATAGGCTTCGCCCATCTGGATAACGAGGGCTGCAACCAGTTTATAGAAAAACGGGCCCTTGGCGCCCAGTTTATTTCCGTGGCGCACAGCGCGACGTACAATACGGCGCAGCACATAACCGCGGCCTTCATTGGAAGGTTGTACGCCATCGACAATTAAAAAAGCACAGCTACGAATATGATCTGCAACCACTCGCAGTGACTTATCAGATAAATCGGTCGCATTGGTCGCTTTAGCTGCCGCATCAATTAAGGCGACAAAAGTATCAATTTCGTAGTTACTGTGAACATGCTGCAGTATCGCTGCAATGCGTTCCAGTCCCATACCGGTGTCTACGCTGGGTTTGGGTAATGGCTCCATTTTGCCGTCAGCGTGACGGTTGAACTGCATAAACACGATGTTCCAGATCTCGATGTAGCGATCACCGTCTTCTTCTGGCGATCCTGGTGGACCACCCCAGATATGCTCGCCATGATCGTAAAAGATCTCGGTACATGGACCGCACGGACCTGTATCTCCCATCGCCCAAAAATTATCTGATGCGTATGGTGCGCCCTTGTTATCACCAATGCGGATTATACGCTCGGCCGGCACCCCGACCTCATCTAACCAAATTGCATAAGCTTCATCATCCGTTTCATAAACGGTGACCCAAAGCTTGTCTTTTGGTAATTTCACTACGTCTGTCAAAAATTCCCACGCATAAGCAATGGCTTCACGTTTGAAATAATCGCCAAAACTGAAATTACCCAGCATCTCAAAGAACGTATGATGACGTGCGGTATACCCGACGTTTTCTAAATCGTTGTGTTTGCCACCGGCACGCACACAGCGTTGAGCTGACACTGCCCGGTTATAATTCCGCAGATCTTGACCCAAAAACACATCTTTAAACTGCACCATGCCGGCGTTAGTAAACAGCAAGGTGGCATCGTTACCCGGGATCAGCGAACTGCTGGGTACTATCTGGTGCTGTTTGCTGGCAAAAAAATCTAAAAAGGCGCGCCTGATACTGGCCGATGTCATAGTCATGGAAAAATCCTGTCCGCTTGGAGTTTATTCTGTTTGATTAATCGCAAATTGAATCTGTTCGTTGTTAAAACCACGCCGCTGCATAAACGCCATGCGCTTTAACTTATCCTGATAGTCAGTTATCTTCGTTTGGCCGTATTTTTTCAAATAACACTGCTGAGCCAGCGCAAACCAGTCCAGCTGCAGTGCGGCTGCACATGCCAGTACATCTTCACGACTGATATGTTGCTGGCGGCACTCCTGCACAATGTAGTTCAGGCCATAACCTTTATTCGCCCGGCTGCGCAGCAGCATATCGATATAACGGTCCTGGTCAAGATATTGTCCGGCTTTACACCAGGCAATGACCAACGCTATATCTGCAGCTGAACCACCTAGTCTGGCTAACCGCTGACTCAGCTGTGCCTCGCTGTAATCACGCCGGCTTAGCCAGTTTAGCGCCCGGCGTTTTAGCTCAGCAATATCGGCCAAAATTATACTTCCAGTACCGCGTCATCGGTCGCTTTTACCTGCAAGGCAAAAAATTCGTTAAAAGACAAAAAGAACGCAATATTAAGCACGGGAATAACCAACAACAAACCGATAAATAACGTAGGCATGGTAAGCATTATCAGTAGCATACTCAAGAGGCCGAATACGACCAGTGGAGTAATATTACGCCAGCACGCCACAAAACTAGCCTGCATGATTGCCAGTAGTCGCCGCTCTTTCAGAAAATACGCAATTGCGACTGCATAAGCAAATATCATCCAGGTCAGTAAAAAGCAAACCACAAACAGTAATAACAACGGCGCCTGTACACTCTGCTGCTGATATTGTTGCGCTAATGTCATCGCCAGGCTACTCAGAGGTATTGTCGCCAGAATATTCAGCGCCGCAATGCGGATAAATACGGCTTTGAGGCCAGCTTCCTGCAATGGGTCAAACAAATTAGTGTAAGTAACAGATTGCTTCTGCTGCAGGGCCACAACGCTTTTGTAAACCCCGGCGGTCAGAAACGGATTTAACAGTATCCCCAGAATAGCGCTTATCGGGTGTAGCTGGCTAAGCAGGGCTACCGCGCCAAGCGTGACGAACATCAAAATCCAGGTAAGCGGTGCCTGCAAAAAAATCGCCCAGCTTTGTTTAAGCCAGCCGAATGCTGCCAAAGCGGGTGCACGGCGTATAATAAGTTTTATCCGGAACTGCTTGTCCACAAGATCTCCAGGGTCAGGATTCGTTAGGTTCGCATGTTAATACGGTGGGACATGATACTGTAAATCAGCGTAAATTAAGAGGGCTGAACTGAAATCCGCCCACCTTGGCTGCCTATTTTACAATAACGGCAGCAGTTCTGTTAGTAATACCTTGCCGGCTGCACTTTGCTGTAACTGCCAGATAATAAAGCGGCTGTCGACATGTACCGTGCGGCTTAACCTGGCATCATAGTGCCAGTCTGTCAGTTGATTCTCCTCTACGCCCGCATACATTATGCCTACCAGTTCTGCTGATGCATTAAACGTCGGTGCGCTACCGTAACCTGTGCAACTATCGATGCTGCTGAGAAAATTTACCGGCATCGCTGCCATGCCCGACATTGCTGGCTGTGCTATGCCGTTAATACCAGCCTGCTGCATGCCCTGCAGTGTGCTAAATGGCTGGAACAAGACCGCATCCATCGGCTGATAACCGCTAACCCGACCTAAGCCAAAAAACAACATGCCGCGGGTTTCAGCATAGGTATCTCTGTTACGCGCATCATTAAAGGCCATCAGCACTTCCATTACTGCCGCTCTGACACTATCTAGCTCTTCCTGTAGTTGCTTGCGCTCCGCTTCCAGTTGCACAGCGGTATCATGTATCGCTACCGCAAAACTTATCAACGGATCGCTACTTTGCTCGAACTGCTTTGCACTGCGTTCCAACCATATTAAGCGTCGGTTTTCATCTATCAGGCTGGTGCCACGATACATTGCCGACAGCTTGTGCCGCACGATGTCGCGGTTAAAGCCATCGTTAAGGGCAAAATACTGATCTAAGGCAGGCAGACGCAACGCCAGTGGCAATTGTGCATACTGGCCAAGAAAGTGTAGTGCTAATTCCATATCAAGCCGGGTATCCAGCTGACTATCGAGCGTAAGCAAACGCTGATGCAACCGCTGCGCCAGTTGCGGCTGAGGGTTCAGCGCCAGTCGATAAAGCTGCCGGGCCAGTGACGGCAGCTGAGCGTAGCGTAGGTAATCCAGTACTAAATCACGCTGCAATTGGTCTTGCTGGCGCTGCAGCAATAATTCGAGCTTATTCAATACCGGCCCATATAGCTGCTGCCGTACCGGACTATCATTAATCCAATGCAGCAGTGTCTGCTGCTGTTGTTGCTTAACGGCTAAGATGTCGCTGTGCTGATAGCGTTGCAACATTGCCTGCAGCTGCGCGCTTCGCTGTTTTAGCTCGGTTAGTGTTGTTGCATAGTGTTTTTCAGCCTCGCGGCGCACCGGTGTTAGCCGATCTATCAATTGGATAGCCTGTTGCAGATAGCCTACAGCACGCGGGTAAAGCTGTTCAAAATGAAGTTGCAGTTCTGCCACCGTGGCATAGCGTTGGCTAGCGCAGGTAAAACCCGGCGCAACCACCAGGTCGTGCTCTGCAACGCCGCGTTGTGACAGAGGGACAAACGCCGAGCGATACGGTTGGTTATCAGATGCGTAAGGATTTCCTTCACCGGTCGTGCTGACATACGCCCGCAACAGAACATAGTCGGCATCGTAACGCGGCCAGCTGCGCTGTGCCGGTTTGCTCTGCTGCACCGGGTAATACACCAGACGTACATCACGCAATGTTTTGTACTGTACCAGATGATATTCAAGCCCGTAATGTACCGTGTGCAGCTCACAGTCTAAAGACGATTGCTGCTCACAGTCAGCTAACAATTGCTGCCGCAGCTGCTGCAAAATTTCGCTACGCGTCTGTAATGACGTGGCAGTACTCAATTGCCGATTGACCGCCACGCTAACATCCTGAGTTTTTATTTGTAATGCCAGTACCATGCCTGGTAGTGGCCGCTCCTCCGTTAAACTGGCAGCCGCAATGCTATCATTTTTAGCTTGCGGCAATGCCTGCTCAAAACAGTGCCGGCTGGTTATTAGCAACCCAGTTGCAGACACAAAGGCTGCACTGCAGTCACCCAACCGGACTACCGCCCGCTGCAACTTTTCCAATGCTAAAACCGGTGGCTGCCCACTGACAGGCCGGGCGAAATCACGCAGCACTGCGCTACCATTTTGCAGCTGATGCGGCAGCCAGAAGCCTTCTTCTGCCGTTGCCGGCCTGATACACAGCAGCAAAAGCAGTGTGCTGATGTAGTATATATTTCTCATATTGGGGTATTGTTCATTCATCTGGCGCAGACGCTACCATAATACACCTGCGCCTAAGATAGTGTTGCGGTAAAATGCCGGAATTTGCGGTAACCTTACCGTACGAGCGCAGATAAAAAGCATGCTACGTGCTTGATCTCTAGCCTTATGACCGCATAATACAACGTTCGAATCTGACAGGTGTTGTTATGGAAAATTTTTTTGAGAAACTGATGTACTCTTCACGCTGGATCATGGCGCCAATTTATCTCGGCCTTAGCTTGGCACTGTTCGCATTAGGTATTAAATTTTTTCAGGAAATATTTCACATTCTGCCAATTATTTTCAGCATGAAAGAAGTTGAGCTGATTTTAGTCGTATTATCACTGATTGATATCGCGCTGGTCGGCGGTTTGATCGTAATGGTGATGTTTTCCGGCTATGAAAATTTTGTTTCCCGGCTTGATCTGGATGGCAATGATGACAAGCTGAGCTGGCTGGGGAAACTGGATTCGTCTTCGCTGAAAAATAAAGTGGCCGCCTCAATAGTGGCGATATCTTCCATTCACCTGCTCAAAGTATTTATGAATACCGAAACCATCGCCAATGACAAAATTCAGTGGTACTTGCTGATCCATATCACCTTTGTGTTATCTGCCTTCGCTATGGGCTATCTGGATAAAGTATTACGTAAATAACCGCGCTGGCCGACGGAAATAAACGGCAAGCAATACCAGGGTAACTGTGCGAACAGGGGGGTGAGCATAGTGAAGAACAGAGTACTGTTAAGTTTATACTGCTGCAGCCTGATGCTGCTTATCAGTGTCAGCTTTACTGTGGTAGCCCTGCAACAACATGGCACGCCGTTACTAAGTAATTTTAAACCCAAAGATTACAACGGCGGCACGCAGAACTGGGCAGTATTGCAGGATCAACGCGGTCTGCTCTATGTCGGCAATAATGTTGGCATACTCGAATACGATGGCGCCAGCTGGCGTATGATCCCCACCAGTAACAAAGCCGTGGTGCGCTCACTGGCGCTAGGTAGCGACGGTAAAATTTATGTCGGCTCTAAAGGCGAACTGGGTTACCTCGACACAAACGACCCGGCGGGCAGCCAGTACGTCTCCATGCTGCAGCGCATTCCAGCCGATTACCGTAACTTTCAGGATGTGCGCCAAACATTTGCGACCGCTGACGGCGTTTACTTTGTCAGCCGCGACTATATCTTTTTTATTACCCCCACAAAGGTCAATGTCTGGCGCAGCAACAGCGCTTTTCTCAAGGCCTTTTATATACAAAACCGCCTTATTGTCAGAGAAGAAGGTACGGGCCTGTTGCAACTTGTAGCGGGCGAGTTCAGCCTGCTGCCTGGTTCAGAACACTTTGCCGGCATTAGCGTATTTATGCTTGAGCAGTTCGATGACAACACGCTGCTGGCAGGCAGCCGCGACGGCGAGTTATTTCTGCTGCGCGAACATGGCGCTGAGCGCTGGCACACAGATATCGATGCAGCCCTGCAAAAAGCCTCTTTATACAGCGGCATTCGCTTAAAAAGCGGCGATTTTGCCCTGGGCACTACCCAGGATGGCTTATTTATTATCAATACCGACGGTAAACTGAAAAGCCATATTACCGTTGAGTTAGGCTTGGTTGATCAGAATATCCGCGCGCTGTATCAGGACCATCAGCAGGGACTATGGCTGGCGTTAGACCATGGTCTAAGCCGGATTGACTTGTCTTCTGCCATATCGTACTACGCTGATGCCAGCGGCTTACAAGGTAACGTGCTGGCACTCTATCAACATCAAAATGTCTTATATGCCGGCACCAGCCTGGGGCTGTATCGCAGAAATAGCCAAAACCGGTTTGAGGCAGTAACTGAGGTTCAAAAGCAAACCTGGGATTTTATCAGCTTCGATGAACAACTGCTGATAGCTAACAGTGATGGGGTCTATGCGCAAACCTGGCAACAATTGCAGTTAATACGCCCATCGGTGTTGGCCAGTAAGGTGTTGTATCAATCAACTCAAAACCCACAACGGGTTTTTGTCGGCTTGCAGGATGGTTTAGCCAGCATGCGCTATTCCCAGGGAAAATGGCTGGACGAAGGACGGATCCCAGGTGTTAGTGGCAATCTGAACAGTATACTGGAAACGGCCACCGGCGAATTATGGCTGGGCACTCTGGCTCATGGCGTCTATCGTTTAAGCTTGCCGCAGCAATGGCAAGGGGGTAATTCAGTGCCACTGCCGGTAAAACGCTTTAGCACGACAGATGGCTTACCCAGCAACAACCGCAACTCAGTGCACTGGTATCAACAGCAACTACTTATTGCAACGGTTGCCGGTTTTTATCGTCTTGACAGCGAGAATAGCAACTTCTACCTTGACCCGCAGCTGGCAGCCGCATTCACCGGCTCTCAACCGTGGGTGCGCAACCCACAGACTGATCAGGAGAATAATCTGTGGTTATTAACCTGGGACAATGACAGTGGCAGCCGCCAGGCCGGCGTACTGTTTGCTGACAACACGGGCCAGTATCGCTGGCAAGCATCTGCACTACAGCCGCTACAAGACATCCCGCTGGATACCGTACTTATTGACCGGCAAAATGTGATCTGGTTTGGCGGGGCTGAGGGCATCTTCCGCTTCGCTCTTAAAGATCATCGCAATTTACCACCGAAACCGCCACAGCTGCGCCAGCTACGCAGCCTTGAAGGCCAACTGTTTTATACCGGCGGCACATTGCCTGCCCAGCTAAAACTGGCCGCCCATAACACAGCCTTACGTTTTGAATATGCCAGCCCCAATTTCAGCCATCTGTTTCTGCCGCAGTTTCAGGTCAAGCTGCAAGGGCATGACAAAAATTGGTCTGGCTGGAGCAATGAACTGTATCGCGACTATACCAATCTGCCGGGCGGTGATTATCAGTTTATGGTGCGCAGCCGCGATCATCAGGGTGGGTTACAGTTATCACGGCCACTGAATATTCATATTGCCTATCCATGGTATGCCAGCACCACAGCCTGGATAAGCTATGTGCTACTGACCGTACTACTGCTTTATTTGTTGCTTAAATGGCGTACCCATCATTTACTGCAGGAAAAACGCCAGCTCACTGGCCTGGTTGCACAACACACTGCGCATTTACAACACACTATGAAGCAACTGGAACAGGCAAAACAAAACGCTGAGTCAGCGACACAGGCGAAAAGTGAATTTCTGGCCAATATGAGCCACGAATTGCGTACTCCGCTGAATGCGGTATTGGGCTTTGCCGAACTGGCACAGCACAACAGCAACATGGCCGAGCAACAGAATTACCTTGGCAAAATCCGCGCTTCTGGCCGGATTTTACTGAGTATTATCAATGATATTCTTGATTTTTCTAAAATAGAAGCTGGTAAGCTTGAACTTGAGCAGGTCGCATTCAGCCTGCGCGACACCATCACCGATGTGTGTGATATGTTCAGCGCCCAACTTGCGCAGAAGAAACTGCATTTTGAACTACAACTGGACGACAATATTCCCGATGCTTTACAAGGCGATGCACTCAGGCTGTCACAGGTATTGATTAACCTGCTAAGCAACGCGATAAAATTTACGGAGCAAGGGCATATTAGCCTGCAAATCACCACACTTGCCGCTAACAGCGACGGCCAGTGCCAGCTTAAGTTTACCGTCAGTGATTCCGGCATCGGTATTAGTGAGCAACAACAACAGCAATTATTTACCGCGTTTAATCAGGCCGATAGCTCCATCAGCCGCAAGTATGGCGGCACCGGGCTGGGCCTGACCATTTGTCAGCGTCTGGTGCAGCTGATGGGTGGAAAACTGCAGGTGAGCAGTCTGCCGGGGAAAGGCAGTCAGTTCAGTTTCAGTCTGGCATTTTCATTGGCAGCACCCCACCTCTGCGCAGCAACAGCAACAACACCAACGGCGCCGAAAATGAGCGTTTCTGCCAGACAAAAAACAGTGTTACTGGTCGAAGACAACTATTTTAACCAGGCATTGGCGCAGATTATTTTGCAAAAGCTCGGATATAGCATCATTGTTGCCAGCAGTGGCGAGCAAGCGTTGCAAAGCCTGCAACAGCAAACAGTGTCTTTGGTTCTGATGGATATTGAAATGCCGGGTATTGACGGTTATGACACTACCAAGCAATTGCGCCAGCTAGCAGGCTATGCAAGGGTTCCGGTGATAGCGATGACAGCGCATAGTTGTGACACCACGTTACAGCGTTGTATTGACGCGGGAATGAACGATTTAGTTGTCAAACCGATAGATGCCAGCGGTTTAGCGGCAATGCTGGATAAATGGCTGCAGCCCCAATAATACGTTACTGCAGTGATTTTGTTACCGCCAGCTCATCACAGATATATTTATTGGGTAGTCGTTGATTCTCTTGCATAAAATAACTTAATTGCAGCTGTGTAAACCAATTGTCCAATAAGACACTAAGCAGGGCTTTATCAAATGCACGCTGTAAAACCGGGTCACGAAACGCGGCGCGGTAAAGCGTGGAGTCAAACAGCTCATGTATGGTTACCGCGACCCGGTCAGGTGAGTTTTGCTGGTGATAAGTAAAAATATTCCTATCCAGTACGATGCTGTTAACCCTGCCCTGCAGCAGCATCTCTACCTGCGCACGTTGATCGACCATCTCCAGATACAGTGAGTTCTGTGCTGCGCTGTCGCGAAAGTCAGCGCCAAGCACCTGGGTTGCGCCCTGAAATGCGATTACTGTTTTTTCCGTCAAGTCTGCCGGGTGTTGTATTGTCAGCTCATCACTGCTGCGGCTGACCACGACATTCTGATAGCGGATATAGGGCTGAGAAAAAAATAAACCCGGCACGTCAGGTTCATTGGGTTGGATAGTTGCAATATCACCATTGCCGCTCTCCAGCAAGGCGCGAGCCCGCGCATTGGGTACAAACACAAACACGGCTTCATGCCCCATCCGGCGTACTATTTCACGCAGCAGGTCAAGCTCATAACCACTTACTGTTTCCAACCGGATATAAGGGGGCTTGTTCTGGCCGACCAAAACATTCAGTGGTGCAGCCGACAGCGGACTACAAAACACGAAGGCAAAACCAATCGCTAGCCAATGGTACATCAACCACTCCCGTTGCACTTTTTTTAAGTGTAGACGTTTTTACCCGACAGCAAGCGCTAAATGCAAGCTATTTGCCATAGCAGGGACAGAGATGTTCTTTTTATAACAAACACTTAGCTACTGCAAACTGTCTTAACGCCAGGCGCAACGTATGGTCAGCGTAAGTTTGGTGCCAACCAGCTTTGCGCCTGTTGCGGGCTCCAGCCTTTTTTCGCTGCATATTCGTTTAACTGATCTTCACCAATTTTGCTTACCGCAAAGTATTTAGTATCAGGGTGCGCAAAATACCAACCACTTACGGCAGCGCCAGGCCACATTGCGTAGCTTTCTGTTAGCGTAATACCGGTTTGGCTGGCAACATCCAGTAACTGCCACAAGGTACCTTTTTCAGTGTGTTCCGGACATGCAGGGTACCCCGGCGCCGGACGAATGCCTTGGTATAACTCGCGGATCAATTGTTCGTTGTTAAGTTCCTCGTCAGCGGCATAGCCCCAATACTCGCGCCGTACTTTCAAATGCAGATACTCGGCCAGCGCTTCGGCTAATCTATCAGCCAGTGCTTTTACCATAATGCTGTTGTAATCATCATGCTCTGCGGCAAATTTGGCGGCAAACTCATCAGCACCAAACCCGGTGCTGACGGCAAAACCGCCAATATAATCTTTCACACCACTGCCAACCGGCGCAATAAAGTCGGCCAGGCAGCAATTAGGTGCATTATTACGTAACTGCAATTGCTGGCGCAGGTTATACAGCCGTACCTTTTCGGTACTGCGCGTCTCGTCGGTATAAACAATAATATCATCGCCGTCACTGTTAGCCGCAAACAAGCCAAAGATAGCTTTACCACTAACATGGCCTTCATTAATCATGCGATCGAGAATAGCGTTAGCGTCTTTAAATACCCTTCGGGCCTCCATACCCACTTCAGCATGATTAAGTATGGCCGGGTACTTGCCAGATAACTGCCAGGTTAGAAAAAATGGCGTCCAGTCGATATAATCACGCAGCACGTTCAGGTCAATATCCTGCCACAGGTGCACGCCCGGCTGTTTAGGCGCCGGTGCAACCCGGGTTAAATCCAGTTGAAACTTATTTGCCCGGGCCTGAGCCAGACTCAATAGCTTTTCTCCGGGACGCGAGCGGGCGTGCTGTTCACGCGCTACCGTGTATTCTGTACTAATACGGGCTAAATAGTCTGCTTTGCTGGTTTTACCAATCAATGCCTGCACCACAGACACACTGCGTGACGCATTAGGTACGTAGACGACACCGTGCTGATAATTCGGCTCAATCTTAACGGCTGTATGGGCTTTGGATGTCGTCGCACCGCCAATCAGCAGCGGCTGGGTAAATCCCAGACGGGTCATTTCTTTCGCCACATGAACCATTTCATCCAGCGACGGGGTGATAAGGCCGGATAAACCAATAACATCAACATTTTGTTCTTTGGCTACCCGCAGCAGCTCGGCGCAAGGCACCATCACGCCCAGGTCAATCACTTCAAAGTTATTGCACTGCAGTACAACTCCGACAATGTTTTTACCGATATCGTGCACATCCCCCTTTACCGTCGCCAGCAGCACTTTGCCCTGCGCGCGGCCACCGCCTTTTTCCTGCTCAATATAGGGCTGCAGATACGCCACCGCTTTCTTCATCACCCGTGCTGACTTCACCACCTGTGGCAAAAACATTTTACCTTCGCCGAATAAATCGCCAACGACGTTCATCCCATCCATTAACGGGCCTTCTATCACATGCAGCGGCTTTTCTGCCTGCTGCCGCGCAGCTTCAGTGTCCAGCTCAATAAAGTCTGTAATGCCTTTAACCAATGCATGTTCGAGCCGCTTGTTAACCGGCCAGCTACGCCAGGCGTCATCTATTTTTTCTGCGACGCTGCCGTCGCCCTTAAATTGCGCCGCAACTTCCAGCAAACGCTCGGTTGCATTGCTACGCCGGTTTAAAATGACATCTTCAACCCGCTCTTTTAACAGCGGTGGAATATCATCGTATACCGCCAGTTGCCCCGCATTAACAATTCCCATGTCCATACCCGCGCCAATAGCGTGATATAAGAATACGGAATGAATCGCCTCGCGCACCGGATCATTACCGCGAAACGAAAACGACACATTGGATACACCGCCGGAAATTTTCGCATGCGGGCACAGCCGCTTTATTTCCCGCGTCGCGGCAATAAAATCGACCGCATAGTTATTGTGCTCATCAATGCCGGTAGCCACGGCAAAGATGTTCGGGTCAAAAATAATATCCTGCGGCGGGAAGCCAATTTGCGTAGTCAGAATATGGTAAGCGCGCTGACAAATTTCGACTTTGCGTGCCTGGGTATCAGCCTGGCCTTTTTCGTCAAACGCCATCACGACTACGGCCGCGCCATAACGGCGCAATAAACGGGCTTGATGTAAAAACGCAGCCTCGCCTTCTTTTAGCGAAATAGAGTTCACAACAGCCTTACCCTGAATGCATTTCAGCGCGGCTTCAATCACGTCCCATTTTGACGAGTCCACCATAATTGGCACCCGCGAAATATCGGGTTCCGACGCCAGCAGCTGCAAATAACGCACCATAGCAGCTTTACTATCCAGCATGGCTTCATCCATGTTGATATCAATGATCTGCGCGCCATTTTCAACCTGTTGCCGGGCAACATCGAGCGCAGCTTCATAGTCGCCGTTTAAAATCAGCTTTTTAAACCGGGCGGAACCGGTGACATTAGTCCGCTCGCCTATGTTGATAAATCGGGCTTGCTGTTGCATCACCACTCCAAAGAAAAGGCTTCAAGGCCGGCTAAATGAAAACTATGGCCGGGCGCCTTCGGCTGTCGTGGCGGCGCATGCTTTACCGCCTCGGCAATGGCTTTAATATGTTCTGGTGTCGTACCACAGCACCCACCAACAATATTAACGAAGCCCTGGCTGGCCCAATCGGCAATTTCAGCCGCCATTTCAACGGCACCTAAATCATACTCACCAAACTCATTGGGTAAACCGGCATTGGGGTGCACCGAGACATAGGCTTCAGACACACCGGACAGCGTTTCAACATAAGGCCGCAGTAAATCCGGCCCCAGCGCACAATTCAGCCCAAAACATACTGGTTCTATATGTGCCAGGCTGTGATAAAACGCTTCTGTCGTCTGGCCCGACAATGTACGGCCCGACGCGTCGGTAATAGTACCGGATATCATTACTGGCAATTTAAAGCCTACCTCGTCAAACACCTGCATTACCGCAAATGCAGCCGCTTTTGCGTTTAACGTATCAAAGATGGTCTCAAGCATAATAATATCCGCCCCACCTTCGATAAGTGCATGTGTTGATTCAGTATATGCCTGCACCAGCGCATCAAAACTGACATTGCGAAAACCGGGATCATTTACATCAGGGGAAATCGATGCCGTGCGGTTGGTAGGCCCCAGCACACCGGCAACAAAACGCGGTTTATCGGGTTGCAACGCCGTAATTTCATCACACACTTTGCGCGCCAATGCCGCAGCTTCACGGTTGATACGTGCCGACAAGCCTTCCATCTGATAATCGGCCATTGCGATCGTCGTAGCATTAAAACTATTCGTTTCGACAATATCAGCACCGGCCAACAAATACTGCCGGTGGATATCAGCAATCAGCTGCGGCTGAGTAAGCACCAGTAAATCGTTATTGCCTTTAACATCTGACGGCCAGTTCGCGAACTCACTGCCGCGGTACGCGGCTTCGTCCAGCCGATGCTGCTGGATCATAGTGCCCATAGCGCCATCGAGCACTAAAATGCGTTGGGCGAGTAATTGTCTAAACTGCTGGGAAGATAATCTGGCGGTCATAACGTGCTCACTAAATTAAGATGTCTGGCCAATCTGGCCCAGATCAAACGGCGTGGCCTGATAAACATAATAGTTCAGCCAATTGCTGAACAGTAAAAAGGCATGGCTTTGCCACAATTTCTGCGGCCCCTGCTGCGGGTCGTTCTGACGATAATAGTTTTCTGGTAATTTTGGCGTTAACCCGGCTGCAATGTCGCGCCGGTACTCTTCATCCAGCGTGCCGACGTCATACTCCGGGTGACCAGTAACAAATACCCGGCTGCCGCTGCTATTTTGCAGTAAATAGGCTCCGGTCACATCGGCTTCAGCCAAAATATGCAACGCGTCATGTTGCTGATATTTTTGTTTAGGTACTTGCGCATAGCGCGAATGAGGCACTAAAAATTCATCATCAAAACCGCGCACCAGCGGGCATAATGGTTGTGTTACCTGCTGCCAATAAACGCCTGATAGCTTTTCACCACGAATTTCACGCTGTAAACCGTAGTACTGATATAACGCTGCGTGCGCGGCCCAGCATAAAAACAGTGTTGAGGTTACGTTATTGTCTGCCCAGCGTAATATATCGCCAAATTGTTCCCAGTAAGTTACATCTTCATAGTCCACCAGCCCCAGCGGCGCACCAGTAATAATCAGGCCGTCGTACTTCTGCTGCTGTACAGCAGAAAAATAGCGATAAAAGCAGTTTAAATGGCTTGGCGGCGTGTTTTTACTAATATGATCGTCAATGCGGATCAGATCCACATCAACCTGCAGCGGGCTATTTGCCAACAGCCGCAGTAGTTGAATTTCAGTGGCTATTTTATTTGGCATCAGGTTTAAAATAGCAATTTTCAGTGGCCGGATGTCCTGCGCCTGCGCCCGGCTTTCAGTCATGACGAATACGTTTTCCGCCGACAAGGCTTCCACCGCCGGCAACTGATCAATCACTTTAATTGGCATAGCCGCACCTGTTTCACT
>JBFKFH010000046.1:0-16778 GCA_041618685.1 Rheinheimera sp. | reverse complement strand
GGTGCCGTGTTGCTTGAAGGGTACGGTAGCTACCCGATGTATTACAAAAACGCGCTGGAAAAGTTGAAAATAAACACTCATGTTTTCCGGGTAGGTACGTACAAATCGGCAGTTGAACCATTTTTGCGCAACGATATGTCTGATGCAGCTAAAGAAGCAAATATTGCCTGGTTGACTGAATTGTGGTCTGATTTTAAAACGCAGGTAGCCGGTCGTCGTGGTTTCACGCCAGACAATTTTGATGAAACGTACGGCGCACTGTTGGAGAAACTGCAGGCAGCTAACGGCGATTTAAGCCAGTATGCGCTGAGTGCGGGTTTGGTCGACCATATAAAGACGCGTGAAGACTTCCGCCGCGACCTTATCGCTATTGTCGGTGAAAATGATGAACATACCTACAATCACGTTACCTTTGGTGATTATGCAAATATAGTCATTCCTAAGAAAAAATTTGATAACCCGCTGACAGACAAAGTTGCAGTTGTCGTTGCCCGTGGTGTCATTGTTGACGGTCATGCTAAAGCCGGATCAGTAGGTGGTGACTCTACAGCCGCCCTGCTGCGCCGCGCTCGGCATGATGACAAAATTAAAGCCGTTGTATTACGCATAGACAGCCCTGGCGGCAGTGCTTACGCGTCTGAAATTATCGGTCAGGAAATTCGCCTGCTGCGCGAAGCCGGTAAACCGGTTATTGCGTCAATGGGTGCAGTCGCCGCATCGGGCGGATACTGGATTGCGGCACCGACAAATGAGATTTGGGCCGCACCAACCACCATTACCGGCTCAATCGGCATTTTTGGTTTGATGCATACGGTAGAAGATGTACTGCCCGCACTGGGTTTGAATGTTGATGGCGTTGGCACGACCGAATTGGCGGGGCTGTCAGGTGGCCTATTCTTGTTCAAAGGCCTGGATGACAAAGCAAAAGACCTGTTTCAACTATTGATTGAGCGCGGTTACACCGAGTTTTTAACACTGGTAAGTGAAAACCGTAATATGACAATTGCTGAAGTAGACAAGGTTGCACAAGGCCGGGTTTGGACCGGAAGCAAGGCGCTGGAATTGGGCCTGGTAGATAAACTGGGTAATTTTGACGATGCCATCGCGGCTGCGGCGGAAAAGGCCGGCTTGACTAACTTTGATGTTAAAGTGATGCAGCAGGAACTGACCCCAGGTGAGCAGATGATAAAAGATCTGTTAGGTGAAGCCTCCGCTCAAGGTTGGCTGCCACAATCCAGCGTCAGTGCGGAACAAAAACTGCTGGGCAAACTGACAAATCAGTTAAAACAGGATTTTGTTTTACTGAATCAGTTTAACGATCCAAATGGTATCTACTCATATTGCGTCAGCTGTAGCATTAACTGACAGCAGTAACGAAGTCTATTACAATGCCCGGCACAGACCGGGCATTTTTATTTGAACACTATGAGCAGAAAACGTATTTATGTCGCTTATACCGGCGGCACTATTGGCATGCAACAATCTGAGCAAGGCTATATTCCTGTACCGGGTTTTTTAACTGATACAGTAAAACAAATGCCAGAATTTTACCGCTCGGAAATGCCGTTGTTTGATATTCACGAATATCATCCGGTGATTGACTCATCGGACATGACACCGGAACACTGGCGGCATATTGCGGAAGATATTCAGCAACAATATCTCAACTACGACGGTTTTGTCGTGCTGCACGGCACTGATACGATGGCCTATACCGCTGCCGCACTGTCTTTTATGCTGGAGAACCTGCAAAAGCCGGTGATTATTACCGGCTCGCAGATCCCGTTGGCGCAAATGCGCTCTGATGGGCAAGTCAATTTATTAAATGCACTGTATCTGGCAGCAAATTATCCCATTGCCGAAGTTGCACTGTTTTTTAACAATCAGCTATTTCGCGGAAATCGCGCGACTAAAGCCGATGCCAGTGGTTTTAATGCGTTTGCTTCGCCAAATTTTCCACCGTTACTTGAAGCAGGTATACATATCAACCTCGTTGCTGGCCGCTTGCAGCAAGCGGATGTTACCGAGCCTTTAACACTGGCATCTGTTATTCCGCAACCTATTAGCGTGGTGACGTTATATCCTGGGATCAGCACAGAGGTGATCCGCAATATGACCACAGCGCCTGTGCGCGCGCTAATCATCAAATCTTTCGGTGTCGGCAATGCACCACAACGGCCTGAACTGCTGCAAATACTAACTGACGCCAGTGCCAGAGGTTTGATCATCGTAAACTGTACACAGTGCTTTAAAGGCAAAGTAAATATGCAGGGCTATGCGACAGGCAATGCATTGAAACAGTGTGGGGTAATTAGTGGCTATGACATGACACTGGAAGCCGCACTGACTAAACTGCATTACTTACTCAGTAAACCGTTATCAGCCGAACAAGTTCGGCAGCAGATGCAGCAGGATCTTCGTGGAGAATTAACAGCAGGCTAAGCCTGCTGTTATGGCGTTGAGTTTCAGCTTAACTTCAACTAAATAGCGCTTTTACTCTTTCCAGCAAAGGCAGCTCATTTTCCGTTAACGTGCCAAATTGCAGCCAACGTTTAAACAAACTGTCTTTATCCAGCACATTGCCCTGATTATGTTTATCAGAGAGTAACAACAGCTGTACTTGTTGCCGGGCGGCCTGCTGCGCGGATGGTGACGCAACGTCGCAAATAATCTCCAGTGCCAGCGTTAACTGTTCACGGTCAAATTGTTGCTCCTGTTGTGCGGCGAAAACGTCACGATACGCCACTGGCAATTGCTCAGCGGTCACAGCCGGATCACGGAGTAAGTCAAACAACCGGGTACGTTCCTGTTGCTCCTGCAGCTGCTGCCACTGTTGTTGTTTCAGACGCAGCTTATCTTGCAGCTGCCGCACTGCTTGCTGCGCTGCAGCGTTCTGAGGTTGCAATACCTGTAACTGCTGCTGCACTGCATTCAGCTCTGCCTGCCCATTTGCCGCTTGCAGTGTTGCGGTTAATGTTGCTAATTCGGCATTCAGTTGCTGAGACTCAGCTTGTTCTGCCAGCTTTTGTTGTTCAAATTGCTCGGCTCTGGCATTAAAAAAACCATCGCACAGTGTGCGAAACTCTGTCCATAAAGCCTGATCCTGCTTGCGCGCGGCCTGCCCCAGAGTCTTCCACTGTTGCTGACATTCTTTTAATGCTTTTGCTGTCAGGTTGGGCTCTGTCAATGTCAGGGCCGCCCGTGCTTTGGCAATCAACCGCTGTTTCGCGTCGGCGACCTGTTGCTGTAAACCGGTTAACTGTTCGCGAAGTGGCGTTATTGCCTGATTAAATTTGTCATTTAATCCGGCGAACTGCTGCTTATCGACGGCACCCGCCTGCTGCCAGGCTTGTCTTAACTGTTGCAACTGATTATCTAACGCTTTCACATCAAGCTGTTGTGTCTGTAACGCAACGGCTTGAGCTATTAGCTGTTCACGCTGCTGAACATTGGCTGCTCGCTGGGCATCTTGCTCAGCAAAATACAGCCGGCATGGAGCAAAGGCTTGTTCACAGGCTTGATCAAAAGCGGTATTCAATTGGTCTTCCACTGCAGGATCGGCCTTCCCCAGGCTGTTCCATTGTGCTCGGGCCTGTTTCACCTCAGCGGCACGTTGGCGGATTAGCTCCTGCGGCACAACTGCAGGCAATTGCTGCATCTGGGCCAACAATTCTTGTTTGCGCGGCGTGGCGATGTACTCCTGCCAGTCAGCCAGCTCTGCCAATTTGTCACGGGCAAAATCAAAATCTTTGCTTAGTTGCTGCTGCTGTTGTGAAGTCAACTGCAGATAATCCTGCTCAATACCCTTAAATAAACCAAACAATACCTTGTACTTGCCAGCACTGTATAGCCGGCGATATTGCGCCAGTTTACTGCGACACTGCCGCTGAATTTTATCGCTTTGTGCTTGGAACTCAGCCGCCGTGCGCTGCCATTGCGCCGACAAGGCTGCTTTAGCATGTTGTAAGCTATCGGGCACTGCAATTGGTAAGGCTTTGCTAAGCTGTCGCCAGTCTTGCTGCCACTGAGCCAGCTGGTCTGCATGGGCGAGATATTGTTCAGCGGTTTCAGGTAACGGTACCGCAGCCCAATCAGCGACAATTCGCGTCAACTGCGCCATATTTTCTGCCAGCTGCGGTAATTTGTTTAATTGGTGCTGCAACTGGCTTAGCCGGCGATTTAAAGCGGCTTTTTCTGGCAGCTCTGCAGCGGCAATTTCATCCGCAAGCGTGTTTGCTTGTTGTTCTAATTGCTGTGCGGCACTGATATCTGCGTTTAACAATGTCTGTTGTAAACGCTGTTCGAGCTCAGTAAGTTGTTGCTGCAACGCTTGCTGGGCGGCAGTCTGCGCAGTAACTTTAGCCTGCTGAGCTTCAATTTCATGCAACTCGGCCAGCCGCGGTGCGAGCCATTGCTGAATTTGCTCGGTTATTTTATCGTATTTTGCACTAAATTCTGCCGCTTCATCACCAAGGCAATGTAAATCTGGCTGCAATTGCTGCCACTGCTGCTGGTAGTCGGCCAGCTGAACCGGCATGTCGGCCAGACTGACACGCTCACGTACCGCATTAAGCTTAGCCAGTAACAGTGTTAATTGTTTTTTCAATACCACCGGTTTTTGTTTTTGTTCTGCCAGCATCAGTAACTTCTGCTGAACAGCATGCTGCAATTCCCCCTCCAGCTGCCGGGCCAGTTTTTCCAGCGTTTTTTCATCAGCGATGTGAGTTAATAGTTCACGTTTTTGCGCAATTTTCAGCACCGGATCCAGCAAGGCTTTAAGGTTTAACTCGGTTTTATTCAAGCGCTGCAATAAGGCAAATTTTACATCTGCATCAGTTTCAGTCTGCGCCAGTTGCTCCAGAATACTGCTGCGATTGCACTGTGCAATAAACTGTTGTTTTAGTTTGGGCTCAACCTGATTTTGCAGTAACTGCGTTATCAAGGTGTGCTCTGCCAGTTGCTGTAATCGCTCAGCACTGTCGTGTTTACTCGCCTGCCACCATAACGAAAAGTCATTTAATTTTATCAACGCAGCCTTACGCACAGCTTCGGCGCCATCATTAAAGGCTAATTCGTGTAATACCCCTTTGTGCGTCTGATCGTCACAATTTAATTCAACGATTGCCTGCTGTCGCACTGCAGCATCTGGATGCTGCCATTTTGGTTTAAAAAAACGTTTAAAGATCATCATGCGAGAACCTTGCAATAGCGGGCTGAGTGTCGAATTGTTTTTTTAGTTCGGCTTTAGATTTGTAGACCATCTGACCATCGGCACCGATAGTAAACAGTTCTTCTGATTTAAGAACCTGCGCCTGGTACGCCATTACCAACTGCAGGCTATCCGCGCGCTGCGTGGCCGTCATCACGTTGCCATCAGCCCAACGACCGGTTGCCACGGCTTCTGCTAACTTTTCATAGGTGTCAGGTGTCATAGCCTGCACAAGAGCATTAAAATTCATCGTTATTTACGCTTTTTCATAAACATAATGCGGGCGCGGCTTACCATATACCAGCAAAAGCCCACGCCAATAGCGCCGCCAGCAATATATTGCTGTGGGCTACCATTCTCGGGGTCCCACCAGTACATCAGACCAAAACCAGCAAGAAACAGCAGCAGCGCAAACATCGAGTGATTTACCAGGCTTTGTGCTTTATCCAGCGCTTTGTTACGCGCCAGTGCTGCACGCTTTTCCGGCGTTAAACCAGCGACATCACCACCGCACTTACTGCAGTTGGCACTTTTATCTGAAATTTTGTACCCGCAGAACGGGCAGGAAATAATAGCCATGGTACTCCAACGTTAATTCTGACGGCACAAAACCGCTTTATTGCATTGCTTCGTATATTTTACTCATGATGCTGCCATACATACCAGTTTCAAAACGATCGCCGGCAAAATAATAACCGTTATCGCCTTCCGGTAGCACCGGACTGTGTTTTTTATTCGTTAACAGCACTACCACCAGATTATACAGCGGGTCAATTAATGTTACGGTGCCAGTCCAGCCAGTATGACCGAATGCATAAGCACTGGCATAAGGGCCGAAGTGCCAGTTCAGATCACCACCAACGGCTGTTCGCCAGCCCAAGCCGACCGTATGATCTGACACTGCGGGCCGGACAAATTGCTGTAATACGGCCTGACTAAACACCTGCGTATAACGGTAACCGCCATGCAATGCCAACAGTGCCAGGCTCGCAGTTTCACGCGCAGTGGAAAACAACCCGGCGTGCCCTGCTACCCCATCAAAGGAATAACGCGCTTTTTCATCATGTACATTGCCGCGCACCACGCCCCGTTCGTCTGCCGGGAAACTGACCCGGCCGCCGCGGCTATTACCATCCAGCTCCGTTGCGGCAATTTGCTTGCTGCTAATGCCTTTACGTAGTGGATTAAATACGGTTCTAGCTAAGCCCATTGACCGATATAGAGTTTGCTCCAGATATTCATCTTGGGCTTTTTTGGTAATGCGCTCGATAATCAGCCCGAGCAACATATAGTCGATGTCGCTGTAGACTGATTTTCCGCCACGTTCACGCTCAAATGGCACTTTCGTCGCAATAAGTTGCATACTGCGCTGCCGGTCCAATGAGTAAAACACGTCACCATGTCGGTTGTCTGGCCGGTGAAAATGAACTTCCGGAGGATAACCTGCATTGTGGTACAACAAATCGCTGACTAGTCGCTGCTCGCGGCCATCACCCTGATATTCAGCGATATAGTGCTGTACTGGCAGGTTAACATCCAGCAGGCCACGGCTTACCAAGTGCATAATGGCATAATTGGTCGCATACATTTTCGTATTCGACGCCAGATCAAACAGCGTGTCAGTGCGCATTGGCTCAGGCTGACTAAGTGGCGTGCCATCGCTGGCATAACGGCTGGCATAACCATAAGCCGATTCTTTGATAACCTTTCCGTCTTTGACAATCAGTAACACCGCCCCTGGAAAGCCCTGTTCAACTTCACGGCTTATAAGCTGGTCTAACTGGTCCAGTACTGCGTGCGAAAAACCGGCGGCCTCGGCCGTACCGTTTTGCAATTCAGGATATGGCAGCACCAGGCGTACTGTTGCGCCCAGCGGCTGAATATTCAGTAAGGCTAACTGGTTCTGACCATTGCGGGTTAACCCACTGATATCTAACACAAGATGCTGCCCAAGACTGGCATCTGGCGTCAAGCGTAAAACGTGGCCATTTAGTTGCAGTGTCAGCGTTTGCGCACTGCCCAGTTCGAGCAGGATCTGCCCCTGCCCTTGGTAACCAGTAAAAACAGCGCGGTTATTCACCAACGCGCGTTTACTGGCATTATCTGGCCAGGTTACATCAAGTTGGCCGACGCGTTGCGGCTGGCTTAGCATGCTCAGATGCGTATCCGTCTGGCTACGGACTGGTATTGGTGATACCGCCAGCCAACGCTGCATTGCTACACAGCTATTTAGCGTCAACAATGCTGTTGCGAGCAATGCTATCTGGCATTTACGCATAACTGTCAGACTTAACGTAATTTGTCGACAACAGCCAGTATTGCCGGCAGCATGTCCTGCCCCAGTTTCATTGAACGTATATCAGACCAGCCATAGGCATCATCAGGTAAATTGGCATTGTCTTTAAATGGCATTTCTACGGTATAAGCCAAACATTTAAATTGTTCGCCAACCCAGGCTGTTGCCACTGTCATATTCGCCTTGCCCGGCGCATCCAGCTCATAGCCAAATTCAGTCTGGAATTCAGGTGTAACTGCCAGTAAGGTTTGTTTAAACAGATCTTCCAGCGCCTTAATGCGGTCATTATAAGACGGCACACCTTCGGTTCCTGCTACAAAGTTATATGGCAGATTTTCATCGCCGTGCATGTCAAGGAACATATCTACACCGGTTTCCAGCATTTTCTGCCGTACCAGGAACACCTCGGGGCTTTTTTCCATTGATGGCTCAAGCCACTCACGGTTTAAGTTCATACCGGCAGCATTTGTGCGTAAATGACCGCGCACCGAGCCATCTGGGTTCATGTTAGGTACAACATAAAACACGGCTTTATCTAGCAATGCCCTTGCCACACCATCATCTTCATCCAGCAGACGGTCAAGCAGGCCTTCAATCAACCACTCGGCCATTGTTTCACCCGGATGTTGACGCGCGGTGATCCAAATTTTCTTTTTACCTTCTTGCGGTTCACCAATCACTAACAGGCTCATATCACGGCCATCTAAGGTCTCACCCAGTTCAACCAACTGACAGCAATAGTCTGACTGTGCCTGATGCAACAAGTCCATATGGCGCTCATAGCTATAAGGGGTGAAGTAAGCAAAATATACTGATTCAGCTTCAGGGAAATGTTTGATGGTCAGCGCTTTACCATCGTACTCAGTGTCTACGCGAAACCAGGTCTGACGGTCATATGATGCAACTGCCTGATAGTCTTTCCAACCATCGGGATAGGCAGAGCCACCAGCATTAGTAATTGTCAGAGTATGTACCTGGGCATGTTCGGTACTTAGACGAAAGTGAAACCACTGATAAAAATCTGACTGATTGTCTTTGCGGATCGCCAGCTGAATATTGTCCGGAGAGTCAGCCTGTATAACGTCGATATTGCCGCTGTCAAAATTGCAGGTAATTTTCATAACTTAAATCCAATGCGTTGAAGATAAAACACAAACACAGTCACTGAGCAACGCGCGATGGAGCGTGAAGCAGGCTGTATACCGATGTACGGGATTCTAACAGGTTAACGCTAAAGAAAAAGCCGCTTAAAAGCGGCTTTTCGATAAAGTCACCAATTAACGGGCTACAGGTAGAGTTGGATATTTTATACCCGCCATGTCATTCATTACTCGGATCACCTGAGTGCTGTAACCAAACTCGTTGTCATACCAGACATACAACACACAGCGATCACCATCCACGATAGTCGCTTGTGAATCGACTACGCCGGCATAGCGTGAACCAACCAAATCAGACGATACAATTTCAGTTGAAGAAGTAAAATCAATCTGATCCTGCAGTTCAGAGAACAGTGAAGTACGCTGCAGGAAATCGTTCATTTCATCGCGGCTGGTTTCACGGTTCAAATTTAATGACAAAATAGCCATAGAAACATTAGGTGTTGGTACCCGAATTGCGTTACCAGTTAACTTACCTTTCAACTGTGGTAAAGCTTTAGCAACGGCACTAGCAGCACCGGTAGAGGTTAACACCATGTTTAGTGGTGCGGCACGCCCACGGCGCTCCGCACTGTGGAAGTTGTCAATCAGGTTTTGATCGTTAGTGTACGAATGTACTGTCTCAACATGGCCATTGCGAATACCAAATTCGTCTTCCAAAGCTTTAAGCACAGGCGTTATCGCGTTGGTGGTACAGCTGGCTGCAGAAACAATGGTGTGCTCTGGCAAAATCATATGCTGGTTAACACCGTAGACAATATTAGGTACGTCGCCCTTGGCCGGTGCCGTTAACAATACTTTGGCAGTGCCTTTACTACGGAAATGAATACTCAGCTCTTTATCATCTTTCCAGATGCCGGTGTTATCGACCACCAGCGCATCTTTAATACCGTACTGAGTGTAATCGACTAGTTCTGGTGAATTGGCATAGATAACTTTAATAAAAGTACCGTTGGCTTTGATTCCCTGGTTTTCCTCATCAACAGTAATGCTGCCGTTAAAAGGGCCATGTATTGAATCACGTCGTAATAAGCTGGCTCGTTTTTCTAAATCACCATTTTTACCGCCACGGACAACAATCGCCCGTAACCGCAACTTGCTGCTTGGGCCTGAGCGCTCCAGCATTAACCGGGCTAATAAGCGGCCAATACGACCAAAACCGTACAATACAACATCGACTGGCTTAACCTGGTCTTCATGATCCAGCAAGTCAGCCAGTTCCCGCGCCAGATATTGTTCCAACTCAACACCGTTAGCCGCGTTCTTATAAATATAGCCGTATGCCAGTTTGCCGATATCCACACGCCCTGGCGCCAGCGTCATTTTGTTGATGGCTTCAAGTACCGGGAAGCTCTCGCGTAAGCGCAGTTTTTGCCCTTCAAAACGCTCTACACTTTTATGTGCTTTGATGATGTCGATCGTCGTAGCATTTACCAGTGGGCGGCCATAAACCACCACTTCAATGCCTTTATTACGATACAAACGGCCTATAATTGGCTGCATGTTTTCGGCATATTCCTGGCGTTCCTGCCAGCTCTTCTGATACTGTTCTTCGTGCGATAGGGTCATGTGTAGGCCTTTTACTTCAATAAGCTGAATTAATCGGTAATCTAATGCCAAAGCACGATCTGCGCCGCTTATGCTCTGTCGGCGCGTATTGTAATAGAAGTTGAAAGCCTACGACAACAGTTACAGCTTTTTTATTCGTCAATGGCCTTAAAGCGTAATGACACTGAATTTACGCAGTAACGACTGCCGGTAGGTGCAGGCCCATCATCAAATACATGCCCCAAATGCGCGTCACAGTTGGCACAAAGAATTTCAGTACGCGCCATGCCATGGCTGTTATCAGGTTGATATTTTACCTTTTGCTCCAACGCCTGGTAAAAACTGGGCCAGCCGCATCCGGCATCAAATTTGGTGTCAGAACTAAACAACTCAGCACCGCAACACAAACAATGATAGGTACCCTGCTTGTCGTTTAGCAATAAATCGCCGCTAAACGGGTATTCTGTGCCTTTGAGCCGGGTTACCCGGTATTGCTCGTCAGTCAGACGCTCTCGCCATTGCGCTTCAGTTAGCTTCATCTGGTTAGCTCCTGCAGTTTTTCGGTGGCAGTTGTCGGCAATGTTTTTTGCAGTATAACGCAAGCGGCTGCGTATAGCTGCCAGTTGTAGCGGATAAGAAACGGCCGTTGTTACTCGGCGAATAGCTTGGAAATGCTGCGGTAATAATGTGTCGCAGGGCGCGTTTTTGATGACTGTAACGCATCTACTATCTGGCGAAAATGCGCTTCGGTATCAGCCAGAACAAAGCTATAACCACCCGTTTTAGATGTCAGTATTGTCATGCTCAGCTGGGTGGTACCATCATTACTGCGGATATAGTTCAGGCTGTCTCGCACCGGATACTTATCGATGCTGTAATTAAAAAACTGCAACGCAAATTCAATTTGCTGAAAGGAGGTTGGAAACTCAGTGCGGCTGGAAAAGTAACGACTAAACGCTCTTGAGATCTCTTCGCGTGGCGCAAAATTTATCTGCTGCGGCTCCGTGCGACTAAAATGCAATTTACAATGCCCGGTTGTCTTTTGCTCAATCATTTTCCAGCACGGTTTGTTTTGCTCTGCTGAAAAGTCTACTAATGGCTTAGCACACAAGGAACCACAGACAAATAAGGCGCTTAACACACCTGTCTTAAACAGGACTGGCATAGTGTCTCCGTGACATCATTATTAAACAGCAACAGCATAAACACGCAGTGCGAGCATTATTTATAGTAGTAAAACAGTATCAATTCAACGCATTATTTTGAATAGTCTCTATTTTATTTGGTGATAGTGCAGTAAAAGATTACCTAAACTATTTTTCGCTAAGCTGGCAGTTCATAATCAAAATCATAAAAATGTTGGTTGTTCTCTATGCGAATGGCCATTTTTCCTGTTAAGCCGCCAAGCTCATCCGTACCTGAACCAGGCACCACTTCGAGTATCAGCCGCTGCTGCGCATTTTGCATAACACCAAAATGTTGTAACACAAAACTGCCACTTTTTCCGTTTAGGGTTCCGCTGACCAACTCCTGCGCGACATAGCCAGCACAGCCTTTAATTGCCGAGACCGCACTCAACATTTCGCCTTTACTACTCGCGCTGAGGTCGCCGTCAAAAAGCTTATCAATTGACATTCTGCCCATTGTATTGCCCGTACCGCCATTGGCAAAACTTGGAAGCGGCTGCAACTTTACGCTAAAACTGCCTGAAATTTTCATTTCGAATCCCGTTGTTAATATTATTGTGGTAGTGCGGTCAGCACTTTTTCGATCAACTGATTTAGCTCATCACCATTAGCAAGCCAGCGTGCAACCAGCAAAACATCATGTTGCTTATCGATATAAATGATATTGCGACCGGCGCCCTGAAATGTCACGGCATCCTCTGGTGCAGCTGGAAGTGCGTTACGGCCTGGGTTTAAGAACCAGTTAGCGTAGCCATAATCGGCTTTAGCACTACTACCTGAACGTGCACTTGCAATAAAATCAGTGTTTATCAGTTGCTTACCCTGCCATTTACCGTCACGCAAAAATAAGTAACCAAAGCGGGCTAAATCCCAGGCATTTATAAACATACCACCGCCCCAGTGACCTCCGCCCGATACAATTTGAACCTTCAATCCGTCCAGTTCAACCCAGCTGTTCTCATAGCCGTGCCAGCGCCAGCTGGAGCTAGCACCAATTGGCTGCATCACGCGTTCATGCAATACTGCTGGCAATGGTTTACGCCATACATAGGTCGTTGCCAGCGCCAGCAGGTTGATTCTCACATCATTGTATTTATATCGTGTACCCGGCGTATGCAGCGGTCTATCAGGCCAATCTTTCGCTTCACCCTCTGGCCTGTCAGCCCAATCAGGTTTACCCCACAATGTTCCTTGCCAGTCACTGGTTTGACGCAATAAATGCTCCCACCGGATCTGTTTGTTATGTTCGCTGCTAAACAGTTCACTGTCAGATGGCAGGTATGGCCCGACAAAATCCTGTACATCGTGGATCAGGCCGTCTTGTAGTGCCAGGCCAGTTAGCGTTGTTAAAAAGGTCTTGCTGATGCTATGTGTCATATCAACACGTTGGGTGTCGCCCCACTGTGCAATCACCTTACCTTTATACACTATCAAGCCGTTGGCTGCTGCGCGCACTGACATCGGGCCAATAATCTGGTCGTAAGGCTCACGAGCACCAAAGGTAGTCGCCTGGACAATAGCTTGATCTTTTGGCGCTGGATTCTCACTGGCTATTGCATAATCGACAGCGTGCTGCAGTTGTTCTGCATTTACGCCCATGCTTTGCGGTGTAGCACGTTGCCACTGCCCAGCGGGAGGAAAGTAACGCTCAGTACTGACGGCTGGCCAGCTAAAACAGAAAACCGTTAGCGCAACACACAGTGTAATACTTTGACTCTTGTTCAACTCAACTTCCTTTAGCAGGGTTTATATCGACGCTATGTAAACCATAAAGCAAGTCGTCAACTAAAACACTGTTAATCTTGGTATTTGCGTTTAAGCGCTGCTCTAATGTAAAACCGGATTTTTGCAGTAACTTAACCGAACCGATGTTAGCTGCAGCACATATTGCTACCAACTTGTTTAATTGTAATTGTCCAAATGCGTAGTTACGCAGTAACAGCAGCGCCTCAGAGGCATACCCTTTGCCTTGCGCAGATTGAAGCAACATAAAGCCAACTTCTGCTTCGCCAGCCTGATAATCAATTATTTTCAGGCCGATAGTTCCCACTTTGTTACCAGTTGAGTTTTCTAACAGCGTAAAGCTTAACCAGCCAGCGCTTTTACTGTGCCAGGGTTGCAACCTGCCAATAAACAAGTCGGTCGCCTGAGCTACGGTGCAAGGCGTATAAACATGCTGCATAACAGTCGGGTTAGTACAAAGGGCAATAAATAGTGCTTTATCATCAGGCTGAAGCGGCAGCAGGGTGATATTGCTATTCATCTGCCTGGCTCAAAACTCGCGTAACGCGGTAAATCGGCATCTAAGTCTTCCCAATTAGCTTTGAAACTGTAGAAATTATGCGACATAGGCCGTTCAGTTATTGCACTATTCAATATACCTAAACGAATACGAATACGTGTCGGATCATGTTCATTACTACTATAAACAGGAGAGCCACAGCAGGCACAAAAATGTCGCCAGCGGCCAGGTTTAAATGCAAAATGGCTTAGCTGCTCAGCGCCTTTAATCACAGTAAAGTCAGTTGCCTGAACAAAGCCATTTGTGGCGAATGCCGTACCACTGGATTTGCGGCATAGCGAGCAATGACAATGAATAATACTGCTAATATTCCCGGTTATTTCAACTTCTACTGCACCACACAAACAACTACCGTTGTACATTTATACTCCGCTTTCATTATTGCAAACATCAAACAGCAGCCATTAAATTGCCGCGTAAGTACAACTATTTTTTCGGTATTTTCTCTGCTTTTTCTGGCGGTTTCGCTTCTGAAAAATAAAAATCGTACGGCCTAACTTCAATATCTTTTTTTGTTACCACAGTCGCTTTCAAATCATGTTTGAACGCGTCAAAGCCAGCCTTTGCTTTTGGATATGCCGCAAAAAATGCCATCAGCGCGGCAACCCCCTTGCCAGTTGCAACCCAAACTGAAGGATCCAGCACCGCATAAGCGATATATAACAGCAAACTGCCCCTAGCCCAACTAACTTCAACACTGAAATAGGCGTTTAAACCATGTTTTACCATCAATTCATCAATTACTATCGCATAGTGTTTAGCGATAGCGGCTAACTCGTCATCTGCCAACGTTTTGGCAAACAAATTAGAATGCACAGTAAGTGTAAATGCATGCATAGTAGGTTCCTCCCTGAATTACCTTGCCGACAATAGCTGTCGCTATTCACATTGCTTACTATGTATTAGACGTCTCGTCACAGAATATCAAGTTGCGGCTACGGCATAAAAAAGCCACCTGCAGGTGGCTTTTTAAACACGTTTTCAGTTTATTTTAACGTTACCGTTAACTGGCTGATGACCCGGAGCGCTTTTTCAGTAGCGGCCTCTACGGTATCACTGAGCGCCAGCGCAACGCCCATCCGGCGTTCGCCCTGCACTTCTGGTTTGGCAAAAATACGCAGCTCAGTGTCCGGCTCGGTTAACGCTGCAGCTAAACCACTATATTGAATGTCGGCACTATGACCTGGCACTAACAACACGGCCGATGCTGCCGGGCCGTACTGCTTAATCTGCGGGATCGGCAGACCTAAAATAGCCCGCGCATGCAGTGCAAATTCACTTAGTTGCTGTGAAATTAGTGTGACCATACCGGTATCATGTGGCCGCGGTGATACTTCAGAAAACCAAACCTCATCGCCTTTAACAAATAGCTCAACACCAAATAGCCCCCGCCCGCCTAATGCCTCCACTACCGCTTTGGCATAGGTTTTTGCTGTTGCCAATGCTGTTGCGCTCATGGCCTGCGGCTGCCAGCTTTCTCTGTAGTCGCCCTTTTCCTGGCGGTGGCCAATTGGCTCGCAATATTGAATACCGGTCAGCGAATTAACGGTTAGCAACGTAATTTCGTAGTCAAAATCGATAAAACCTTCAACGATAACCCGGCCCTTTCCTGCCCGACCGCCTTCTTGCGCATACAACCAGGCTGCGTCGATATCCGCATCAGTACGCAGTACACTCTGACCTTTACCACTGGACGACATAATTGGCTTTACCACACAGGGGTAACCAATTGTACGAACTGCGGCTATAAAACTGTCTTTGTCATTGGCAAAGATAAACGGCGATGTCGCCAGGCCAAGCTGTTCCGCGGCTAAGCGCCGAATGCCTTCGCGGTTCATCGTCAGGTTAACCGCTTTGGCGCTGGGAACGACATTAAAACCGCAGCTTTCCAGTTCCAGCAGCACTGAGGTCGCTATCGCTTCCAGTTCGGGCACAATTAACGCTGGCTTTTCACTGATTACCAGCTGTCGCAGTGCTGCGTTGTCCAGCATTGACATCACCACAGCTTTATCGGCCACCTGCATTGCCGGAGCATTAGGATACCTGTCCACTGCCACCACTTCACAACCGTAGCGTTTTAACTCAATGCATAACTCTTTGCCGAGCTCTCCCGCCCCAAGTAACAAAACTTTGGTGCTGCTGGCCGCACCCGGAGTACCTATGTGCTTAATCGTCATTTTATTTTCACCATTGGCCGTGCCGGGTTACTCCAATCGACATGAAACATTTTACCCTTGCTCTTGTCAGTACGCTCAAACGTATGCGCACCAAAATAATCACGCTGGCCCTGCAACAAGTTTGCCGGCAACACGGCAGTGCGGTATGAATCATAATAACTGAGGGCTGAGCTAAGCGCCGCAACCGGAATACCAGCCAGCGTGGCGTTTGCCACGGCTTTACGCCAGTTTTGTTGGTAAATAGAAATTTGCTTAGCGAAAAATGGATCTAACAGCAGGTTCTCCAGCTCGTCGTTACGCTCATACGCTTCGGTTATCGACTGCAAAAATACCGCGCGGATAATACAACCTGCACGCCAGATTTTGGCAATTTCGGCAAAGTTGAGTTGCCAGCCGTATTCGTCAGCGGCAGTTTTCATTAAATGAAAACCCTGCGCGTAAACACAGATTTTTGCGCAGTACAATGCATCGTGTAGCGCCTGGATAATTTCGTCTTTTTGCTCGGGTGAGATGAGATTTTGTGCCGGCCCCGCCAGCACAGCTGCTGCTTTTACACGTTCATGCTTTAGTGCTGACAGCGAGCGGGCATATACAGCTTCGGCGATGGTTGGCGACGGGCTACCTAATTGCAGGCTGCTGACCGCCGTCCACAAACCGGTTCCTTTCTGACCGGCTTTATCCATTATGACATCAACTAACGGCAGACCGGTTTCTGAATCTTTGGTTGCCAGTACATCAGCGCTGATACCAATCAGGTAGCTATGCAACTTGCCTTCGTTCCAACGTTCAAACACTGCAGCAATGTCGGCAGCCGGCATACCGAGGATATCACGCATCACCTGGTAGGCTTCGCAGATCAGCTGCATGTCCGCATATTCAATACCGTTGTGTACCATTTT
>JBFKFH010000045.1:0-16869 GCA_041618685.1 Rheinheimera sp. | reverse complement strand
CTTGTTAGAAAACGTCACCGTGCTGGCTGATGGCGAAGTCGATTTTAACGACGGCTCTAAAACTGAAAATACCCGCGTGTCTTATCCGATTTATCATATAGACAATATTGTTACGCCTGTATCCAAAGCCGGTCACGCCAGCAAAGTTATTTTTCTGACCGCCGACGCCTTTGGTGTATTGCCGCCGGTTTCCAAACTGACGAAAGAGCAGGCAAAATATCATTTCCTGTCTGGCTTTACCGCTAAATTAGCAGGTACAGAACGTGGTATTACTGCACCAACACCGACATTCTCCAGCTGTTTTGGCGCTGCGTTTTTAAGCCTGCATCCAACGAAGTATGCTGAAGTATTGGGTAAACGCATGGCGGCGTCAGGTGCCGAGGCGTATCTGGTCAATACCGGCTGGAATGGTACCGGCAAGCGGATTTCAATAAAAGCCACTCGGGCAATCATCGATGCTATCTTAGATGGCAGCATTGAAGATGCCGAGTTTGTGCAGTTGCCATATTTTAATCTGGCAATGCCACAACAGTTGCATGGTGTTGACGATGCATCAATACTCGATCCGCGCAATACCTATGCTAATACTGCAGATTGGGATGTAAAAGCAAAAGATCTGGCGCAACGGTTTGTCGACAACTTTGTTAAGTTTACCGACAATGCTGAAGGCCAAGCGCTTGTTGCCGCGGGTCCGCAGTTATAATTTAGACACTTTGAAAAGGCCGCATTAGCGGCCTTTTTTATTCTGAAAGATCATTAACAATGATTAATTGTGTGCGCAAAGCAGCCGATAAGGAATTACAATGCGTTAAGTAACCAGCTAATGCAGAATAAATAACGAAATTCATCTAATATAGGGTGGGTTTAAATAATTTTTCCAGGGTTGAAGGGGTAACCAATGCTTAGAAAGATCACTATACAGAAACGCTTGTTGACAGCATTTGCTCTGTTAGCATTAATGCTGGCTGTGACGGGGTTATTAAGTATTCAAAGTATTTCCAAGGTCCGTGATCAGGCAGATCGTATCGAATCAAACTTACTGCCTTCTATCAGTTATCTGGGTGATGTAAATGCAACGCTGGGGCGGGTGCGGGCGTTAACGTTACGCTTATTACTGGCGATAGATATTCGACAGGAAACCGCGACTATTGAGAAAATTAGAAGCTTAAAAGACGAAGTTATCCAATCAGAAACAGCCTATGCCAAAACGGTATATTTACCGGAAGAGCTCAAGTTGTATCAAAGTTACTCGAATACCAGACAACAGTATTTTGATTTACAGCAGAAGGCGGTTGAATTGCTGCTAAATGACGAAGTTGGTGCGGCTACCGATTTACTGGATAAGATAAATCCGTTAACCGACGAATTGTCCAGTGTGCTGAAAAAACTTTCAGATTTTAATAAGAATCTTGCCGCAGATAGCCGGCGCGACTCTATCGAAACGTATGAGAGTGCGAAATGGACGATAATTATTCTGATTATTATCGCGGTAATCATTGCCGTGGTGATTGCCAGCCTGATATCTCGTAGCGTAAATCAACCGCTGGAACAAGCAGTTGCCTCTGCGCGCTACATCGCTGATGGTGATTTAACGCAAGAGCTGGAGGTTAGCGGCAATGACGAGCTGACACAGCTTGGTAAGGCACTGGTGCAGATGCAGCAAAACCTGCGCGAAGCTATCAGTCATATTTCCAGTTCTTCCAGCCAGTTGGCCTCAGCGGCAGAAGAATTGAATGTGGTGACGGATGAGTCAGCAAAAGCTCTGCAGCTGCAAAATGATGAAGTTCAGCAAGCCGCAACCGCCATTACTGAAATGAGTTCAGCGGTGGATGAAGTTGCCGGTACCGCGCTGCAAACTTCAGAGGCGTCATCGCAGTCAGCAACACTGGCCAAAGATGGTACGCAAAAAGTTATTCAAACCCGCAGCGTAATTGAAAAAATGAACGCTGATGTACGGCAGAGTACCCAGGTGATTAATAAACTGGCGGAAAAAGTGTCTTCGATAAACCAGGTGCTGGAAGTTATCCGCAGTGTCGCAGAGCAAACCAACTTACTGGCACTGAATGCAGCAATTGAAGCAGCGCGAGCGGGTGAAGCTGGCCGCGGCTTTGCCGTGGTGGCGGATGAAGTACGCAGCCTTGCTCACCGCACTCAGACGTCTACCGGTGAAATTGAGCAGATGATCCAACAGGTACAAGGTTCAGCCAGTGAAGCGGTGAATGCGATGCAATTAATCAGTGGTAATGCTGACAATGCGCAGAATGTTGCGAAAGCTGCGGCAGATGCGCTGACACTGATTGCAGAGAATATTATGGCGATCAGCGATCAAAATCATGTCATCGCCGGTGCTGCAGAAGAGCAATCGAAAGTGGCACGTGAAATTGACCGCAACATTGTGACGATAAGTGATCTGGCTGCACAAACGGCCGCAGGTTCTCATCAGACTACTGCCAGCGCAACTGAGCTGTCACGGTTAGCGATAGAGCTAAACGAACTGGTCAGTAAATTTAAAGTGTAAAGTTAATGTTTTAGCATTACCGTATAAAAACAGGCCGCAATAGCGGCCTTTTTTATGTGAAAAATACGCCTCATTTAATAGCGTATTGTTTTTACTAATTTTATTTTTAGTAATGAACGGTAGTGGTTTTAAAATATAGCGCTTTTGTTAATGGGCTGCATTGATTTTGACTAAATCATGTTGACAGATGTATTCATATGAATACAATTGGTGTCCAGTGAACACGAGTAATGGGAATGGGGAATGGCAGGTAAAACAGTGCCTTTTAGCGCCAGGATCAGTGTGGAAGATGCTGAGTTTATTAGCACATTAGAATACGATGGCGCCCATACACCCTCAGATAAATTACGTGCCCTGTTGGCCGAGACACGACGTCGCCAAGCAAATTTTACCGACTACGGCCAAAATTTGGCTCAAATGCAAGAATGGATGGGGCAAATTAAACGCCAGCTTCTGATACGCCAACAACAGTTGAATCAGCAATCGGAACCCATGCTGCGCGTACTAGACGCCTTACCCGATCTGTTGGCCACACTTCAAACGTTATCGGCACGTTGTGCACAACTGAATGTTAAAGAGCTGCAACAAGCAGAAATTGCGGTTTTGCAAAAGGTTATGCGATTTAACGAACTGCTGCTGCCATTAGCATTTTCGCTATCCACGCATCATACCGATGAAATCACAGCATCAATGGTCAAATTGGCTCAATTTATTATCGATCACAAAATTGCCATACAAGGAGAGCAGTCATGAGTGAGAGTATTACCCGACGGGTAGCCCGGTTAGTCAGCGGCAGCGTTAATGCGCTGGTTGATGCAGTAGAAAACAGTGCGCCGGAAACGGTAATGGAGCAAGCCATTCGTGAAATTGATAATGCTATAGCCGATACGCGAACTGAGCTTGGCCAACAGGTCGCGCAAAAGCACCTTGCCAGTAAGAAATTGATAGAAGAGAACAATCAATATGAAGCTCTGGCAGAGCAACTTGAAATTGCAGTCGAAAATGGCAGGGACGATTTAGCCGAAGCTGGCATAGCCCAGCAAATGGACATTGAAGCCCGGATCCCTGTGTTGGAGGCTTCAATTGCCGATTGTGCGGCAAGAGAAAAAGAATTAGAAGGCTTTGTGCAAGCGTTACAAGCGAAAAAGCGTGAGATGAAAGCGGAGCTAACAGCCTATTTGCAGGCACAGGCAGTAAAAACTGCAGCGACGGCTGCGGGTACTCAACATAGCGATAGTGCCTTTGATAAAGCTGAACGAGCAACTGATGCATTTGGTCGGGTGTTGGAAAAAGCATCAGGTGTTGCAGGGCGTGATACCAGTTTAGGCAATGCAGGCAAGCTGGCAGAGCTAGAAGAGTTAAGCCGAAAAAACCGTATTGCTGAACGTTTAGCCGCGATTAAAGCAGGTAAAAAATAATGTGGCAGTTGATGCTTGCCAGTGAAAATCTGGCTTTTAGTATCGCCTTGGTGCTTATGTTAATGATCGCCCTACTGGAGGGCGTCGCCGCATTATGCGGTGCCGGTATATCTGCTGCGTTGGAAAGTCTGTTACCTGAGTCGGATCTGAGCCCACATACCGAAGTAGGGCAAATTGAGGCAGATAGCGCGCTCAGTCGCTTTTTAGGCTGGTTGCGCATTGGTGAAGTGCCTTTACTAATGTTGCTGGTTATATTTCTACTCTGTTTTGGTTTAGTTGGCTTGTTATTACAGGGCCTAATTCAAAACCTGTTCGGCACTTTGTTATCCGGTTGGTTGGCGGTGCCACTGGCACTGTTTATCAGTTTACCGTGCGTTAGGGTAACAGGCGGTATGCTTCAGCAGATACTGCCAAAGGATGAAACCAGTGCTGTAACCGAAGACAGTTTGCTCGGCAGAGTGGCTGTTATTACGCTGGGTACAGCGCGCGATAACTACCCTGCCGAAGCTCGGGTTAAAGATCAACATGGCTATAGCCATTATGTGCAAGTAGAGCCCGATAACGCAGATGCTGAGTTTGCCCAGGGCTCAGAAGTGCTGTTGTTATCGCGGCAAGGAGCGGTATACAAGGGGATTCTTAATCCAAATCCTCATTTGTCAGATCAGAGCAGTTAAGCTTCTGATACAACGGAAATGTGATAAGGCTAAAAAGGAGCCGTAGATGTTAGCATTTAACTTAATTGATATTTTGGTAATCGCAGGCGCAGTGCTGGTCGGCCTGCTTATCCTCGGTATGATTTTGGCGCGGTTATATAAGCGCGCCACAAAGGAAATTTCGTTTGTTCGTACCGGCTTCCGTGGGGAAAAGGTCATCATGAATGGCGGTGCGATAGTGTTACCGGTGTTGCATGAAATTATTCCGGTAAACATGAACACCTTGCGCCTGGAAGTGCGCCGGGCCAATGAGCAGGCGCTAATTACCCGTGACAGAATGCGAGCCGATGTTACCGCCGAATTCTATGTACGGGTAAAGCCTACGGTCGATGCCATTGCCAATGCTGCGCAGACTCTGGGTTTGAAAACGATGAATCCGAAGGAGCTAAAAGAACTGGTAGAGGGTAAGTTTGTTGACGCCCTGCGTTCGGTAGCAGCGGAAATGGCAATGGAAGAGCTGCATGAAAAGCGTGTCGACTTCGTACAAAAAGTACAACACGTAGTATCCGAAGATTTGCTGAAAAACGGCTTGGAACTGGAGTCGGTGTCGTTAACCGGGTTGGATCAAACGGCATTTGAACATTTTAATCCGCAAAATGCTTTTGATGCTGAAGGTTTAACTAAGCTAACGCAGGCAATAGAGTCTCGCCGTAAAATACGCAATGACATTGAGCAGGAAACTGACTTAGCCATTAAAACCAAAAACCTGGAAGCTGAGCGCGCCAAGTTACAGATTTCTCGCGAAGAAGAATATGCCCGTTTAGAACAAGAACGTGAGGTATCTATTCGCCGAGCTTCTCAAATGGCAGAAATTGCCCGCGAGCAGGCAGAGAAAAAACGTGAAGCTGAAGAAGCGCAAATTGCCTCACAGCGAGAAATTGATTTAAAGCGCATTATGTCTGAGCGCGATATTGATAACGAAACCATCCAAAAAGAACGTGCTGTGCGCGAAATGGAAATTTCTAAACAACGTGCTGTAGAACAGGCTGAAATTGAACGGCAAAAGGCCATTGAACTGGCATCGCAGGAAAAATCTATCGCGGTAGCTGAAAAGTCACGTGCAGAATCTGAAGCAAAAGCAGAAGCCGATAAAGCCCGTGCCTTGGCAGTTAAGCAGGAAGAAGGTGTTATTACCGTTAGACAAACCGAGCAAGCGGAGCGGGCAAAGCAAGTTGAATTGATTGCAGCACGTCAGGAGGCGGAACGGGAGGCTATTCAGTTGGTTGTTGCTGCCGAAGCAGAGAAAAAAGCGGCAGAAGATCAAGCTGAAGCGCAGCGTGTGGCTGCGCAGGGGCAGGCAGATAAAGAACGTCTTACAGCAAAAGGTCAGGCGGATGCGGAGCTTCTGTTGGCTGATGCGAAAGCACGTAGTTACGAAGTCGATGCTGAAGGTAAAAAAGCCATTAACGCAGCCGCAAATATGCTGTCTGCTGAGCAAATTGCGATGCAGGTGCGTTTAGCATTAATTCAGCATCTACCTGAAATTATTGCGCAAAGCGTTAAGCCTATGGAGCAGATTAGCGATATTAAAATTTTGCAGGTAAATGGCATGGGTGCTCAGGGCGGCAATACTGATGCTGGTTCTGTTGAAGGCGGAAATGGCTCGCTGGCAGATCAGGTCGTCAACAGTGCGCTGCGTTACCGTGCACAGGCACCTATCTTAGACTCTTTGTTATCTGAAATAGGCTTAAAAGCCGGTGATATCAATGGTATGACGGACGTTTTGCAAGCACCGCTAAAGCAGTAGTTTGCAGATTAAACAGGCCGCAATAGCGGCCTGTTTTTTTAGCGCTAACAATGTTTGCGCGAATCGGTGTCAGTCGACACGGTAACGGGAAGATGCAGCCGGCATGTTAGTTAGCTGCTGGCCTGCTGTTGTAAAAACTGTTGTTTTGGCATCAGGTTGACACTTTCATGCAGTTCCGAAAACACAATAACGACGTCTCCTTGCTGCAATTGCTGCATCACATGTTGCACTTTATCTGCCAGTGAAACCTCGATGTCGCCATAATCAGTCCCTTCACGTAGCACGTAGTATTCGATTAAGTTATGTAGTGTATCGCTGGCAATATCTGTGTACGGAATAATCATGTTGATAGCTGGCTCTGAATAAAACCGGGAATGCGCTGGTTTAGCCAGAAGGTTGGTTTAAACACGCTACCGCTGACAAACCCTACGTGGCCACCGCCGCTGGTTAATTCATAGTGTATATATTGATTTAGCTCGTCGGCAGTTGGGATCACGGCATCAGATAAAAACGGGTCGTCCTTAGCGTGAATAATCAATGTGGGAATATCTATATGACGTAAAAACGCCTTACCGCTGGCTTTTTGGTAGTAATCCTGCGCGCCGGCAAAACCATGTATAGGGGCGGTGAAGTGCTCGTCAAATTGTTCAATGCTTTGCAACCGGCGCACTTGCCACGATGTGAGCGGGATTGGAAACTGCGGAAATTGCTTTAGCTTTAGTAAGGTACTGCGCTTGAGCCGGCCGAGCAGGTAGTGTTGATACAGTTTGCTGCTACCCTGATTAATGCGGCTGGCACAGGCTGACAGATCAAGCGGCGGGCTCACAGCCACAGCAGCAGATAAGGGATTCTGACCGGTGTTTTCGCCGCAGTATTTTAATAATACGTTGGCACCCAGTGAATAACCGACGGCGACTAACTTTTGCTCGGGAAAGCGCTGGGCAAGCTCGGCAAGCAATGCAGCGAAATCCGCCGTGTCGCCGCTGTGATAAGCGCGCGGCAACTTATTCGGTAAGCCGTTGCAGCCGCGAAAGTGCATTAGCACTGCTGGCCAGCGCAATTGCCGGCACTGGGCTAGCATGGCTTGTACATAGTGGCTGTCAATATTGCCGGCCAGGCCATGTAACAATACCACCAGCGGGGCATTTGCAGCCATGCGGGATGGCTGCATCCAATTTAGCTGGATCTCATCGCCATCGGGTAAGGTAAACATTTCCGCTACGGTTTTTTGTTTTTTCCGCGGGCTTAAATATTTAGCAAAAATCGTTTGCAGGTGGGCATGTTTTAACCACCAGGCAGGCTTAAAGGGTGCAACTGTTACTGGTCTGATCTGAGCTTGCAAATGAGCTATTCCTGATAAACAATGACTTAAACATTACGGTAGGCACGGTAGCATGGATCGACGACAATTTATAATCAGTGGTATTGCGCTGGGCGCCGCAGCCAGCCTGGGTATCTATGGCTGGCAATACAGCGTTGAGTCACATACCGACCATCGTGATTTGGTGCTAAGTGCGCTGCTACCTGCATTATTGTACGCTGGTTTACCACAAGATACGACTTTCGCGGCAAATGTTGCACGAACCCAGGTTGCCGTAGCTGACTTTATGCCCTTTTTACCCCATCGGCAACAACGCGAGCTGCAGCAATTATTTACACTGTTGGCAAACCGGTTAGGTCAGTTAGCGGTTACTGGACATCTTACCCGCTTAACCGAGCTGACTGTGGCGCAGCGGATACAGCTGCTAAACCAGTGGCGCGATAGCTATATGACGTTGTTACAGCAAGCTTATCATGGCCTCAGAGAGCTGTTATATGGTGCCTATTATGGCCAGCCGGAACACTGGCAGGCACTGGCATATTCTGCGCCGAGGTTTCGCTAATGGTGGGCAAGCTGCTGGATGCCAGCACCTTTCAAACCGATCAGCAGTTTGAAACCGACGTTGTAATTATCGGCAGTGGTGCCGGTGGTGGGATTGCCGCCGAACAGCTTGCTCTGGCAGGCTTTAAGGTGCTGTTGCTGGAGGAAGGAGCTTATTACACCAACAACGATTTTGTCATGCAGGAACGCTGGGCCTATCCCAACTTGTATCAGGACGGCGCTGCTCGCAAAACAAAAGATCAAAGTATTGGTATTTTGCAGGGCAGAACAGTCGGCGGCTCGACTACGGTAAACTGGACTACGTCTATCCGTACACCGCAGCCAACATTAGATTATTGGCGCAGTGAGTTTGGCCTGAACTTTAATGGTGACGACGATTTAACGCCCTATTTTGCCAAAGCCGAGCAGCGGCTGAACATTGCACCCTGGCCGGTCGCCCCCAACGCTAATAACGCAAAGTTGGAGCAAGGTTGCAAAGCATTGGGGTGGCAATACACGGCGATTAACCGCAATGTTAATGGCTGTGCTAATTTAGGCTATTGCGGTATGGGTTGCCCGATTAATGCTAAACAATCTATGTTGGTCAGCACTATTCCTTCGGCAATAGCGCTTGGCGCTACGCTTATTTCACGGATCTCGGTGCGCAAACTGCAATGGCAGGGCAGTCGTATCACGGGTCTGCACGCTGTACCGGTTGATGCCCACTTTCAGCCGCGCTCTGATTTACAGATCCGTATTCAGGCCAAGCACTATATCGTTGCCGCCGGCGCTATCGGCGCGCCGGCTTTGTTACTGCGCTCTGGCGTACCAAACCCATCTGGCCGCTTAGGCCGGCATACCTATTTGCACCCGAGCGTGATTTCCGGTGCTTTATTTGACGAGCCGGTAAATGGCCACAGTGGTGCGCCGCAGTCCATTTACTCAGATCAGTTCGTCTGGCCGGAGAATGACGACAAAGTGGGGTTCAAGCTGGAAGTACCGCCACTGCATCCGGTACTGGTGGCGACCAAGCTGATTGGTAACAGCGAGTCGCACGCTGCCCTAATGGCGCAGTTTAATAATTTGCAGGTCACCATTGCACTGTTGCGCGATGGTTTTCATCCGCAAAGTCAGGGCGGAACTGTACAGCTTGATGCCGAGCAGCAACCCGTGTTGGATTATGTTTTTACCGATTACATGTGGCAGGGTGTGCGTCAGGCGTTATTGTCGATGGCGCAGCTTCAGTTTGCCGCCGGTGCCAGGCAGGTGTTGCCCATTCATCATGACGCCAGCTTGTATAACAGCTGGCCAGAAGCGAAAGCGGCAATTGAGCAGTTACCGATGGTAAAATTGCGCCAAACGGTAGTTTCTGCTCATGTAATGGGGGGCTGCAATATGAGTACAGACCCTCAAAAAGGCGTAGTGAACCAGCATGGCCGCCATCATCAGTTACACAACCTGTCGGTGTTTGACGGTTCCGTATTGCCGACAAGTTTAGGCGCAAACCCGCAGCTCACAATCTATGCACTGGTATGGCGCAACTGTCAGCAACTCATTGCAGACTGGCAGTATGCCAGCTGAGATGGTTTTTGGTGACCAGGATGTAACTCCATTTTGCCCGCTACGGCTGCTCATGCTAGATTGTCTGGCATAAACGCGGGATTAGCGTGTCAGTATAAAAATGGAGCAGGCAGGTGTACTTAAATCAAAGTTATTTGTTGTTACAGCGTAAGGGACAAATGTTATTTACGCTTATTTGCGGCAGCCAACGGCCCTTTGCGATAACAGAATTAGATTTGGTCTTATTGTCTGGTTGTTGGCAAAACCATGATGCAACGGCAGTGGCGACAGCTTTTATTCAGCATCCCGGGGTTCGCCAGCAATTACCCGATGTAACCTTGCAACAAGTACAAGAACGGCTAATGCAGCTGCAACAGGCCGGGATAGTGCTGTCGGCACCGGCAGCGCAAGATGCCACCCCACCGCTACACCCACTGAAGCCGTTCGAACCGGATGACCAAGCGCTACCCGATGAGCTTAGTGTCAGTATTCACTGTGCGATTGAAATCGGTGAACATGGTTTTTATATCTGGTCAGCGCGGCATAATTGTTATTATGCGTTGCCGTTAACTACCGTACTGCTATTGATGGCATTTGGCGATGGCGCCAAACCTGAGCAAGTGTTGGCAGATAAAGCCGGCTTGCTCAGCGATGAATGTAATATCATATTGATACACCGGTTATTCCAGGCAGGCTTGTTGGTATGCAAAAAGCGGGTATCCGCTGCGGCCGAAGAAGATATCCCGCAATTTAGCACCCAAACCCCGGATGCGGTTGAATTACAAACGTCCTGGCAGCAGTTACAGCCTGATGGTCGTATTCCGGTGTATTTTGTGCCGCACATGGAGAACCATTTCCCGCTGGCGCTCGGCGTGTTGTACAGTGCGCTGAAACACTTCAATCAGGGCGAGTTACTGCAGCGCTTTCAGTTTATACCAATCAATTTTCTTGAGCCGGCAGAACTGTTAAATGGGCCTTATCGTAAGTTCGGCCCCGGGGTTTGGTTGTTTTCAAACTACATGTGGTCAATTGAACTGAATATTCAGATCAGTGATGCGATAAAGCAACACAACCGGCAAAATCTGACAATTCATGGCGGCCCCAGCACACCTGATTATCAGCAGGCCTGCGAAGATTTTATGCAGCAGCATAAGTCGGTGGATATTGCCGCGCATGGTGAGGGGGAAGTCACCATTACTGAGCTTTTCTGTAACATTCATAAAAATGCCCAGGGTGGAATTGGATTTGATACGTATCAGATGTCAGCGGTGGCGGGTATTACCTTTCGCGACGAATTAAGCGGCAAAGTGATCCGCACCGCACCACGAGCGCGGATGAAAGAGCCCGACTCCGTACCGTCACCCTATTTATCAGGCTATTTTGACAGCTATGACGGCCGGGTCGAAGCTGCCATTATTGAGACTAACCGTGGTTGCCCTTATGGCTGCACGTTCTGTGACTGGGGGTCTGCCACCAACCAGAAAATCCGCGTGTTTGACCTTGAGCGGGTAAAACAGGAAATAGATTGGATTGGCCGAAATAATATTAGGGTAATGTGGATAGCAGATGCGAACTATGGCCTGTACGATCGTGATATAGAAATATCTCGTTATATAGTGGAAACAAAACGAAAATATGGCTATCCGCAGGAAGTGGTGGTGAACTACACCAAGAATTCAACCTGGCGCTTGGTGGAAATTATCAAGGTATTTACCGAAGGTGGCATTATCAGCCAGGGCATTATCTCTATCCAGACAACCGATGAGCGCACACTTGATGTAATAAACCGCAAAAATATCCGTACCGAGCGTTACGATGAGCTGGCGCAAATATTTGCTGATTTAAAGCTGCCACTTTCCACTGACTTAATGCTTGGCCTACCCGGTATTACCATTGATGCATTTAACCAGGATTTACAGCGTTATATTGATATGGATGTTTCGGTTAAAGCTTATCCGACTCAGCTTTTGCCAAACAGCCCAATGGCAGACCCGGCCTATATCGAGAAATACCAGATTAAAGTGGATGAAAATAATTTTCTGATCTCCAGCTTCAGTTACACCGAGGATGATTTGAAGTGGATGAAGTCGATGTATCAGATTTATACCATGGCAGATGGCTATTCGTTGCTGCGTTATGTGCTGCGCTACTTACAATGGCAGTACAACATCAAGGCGACAGATTTTCTGCAAGCGCTGTTGCGCCATGTAACTGCGCACCCCGCTGACTACCCAATGCTAACCTGGGCCGTGCGGTTTTTTAATCAGGATAAAAGCATGCCAGGTAGCTGGCAGAAATTTTATGCTCAGGTAGCTGACTTTATTTATAGCCAGTACCAGATAGCTACCGACAGTGCGTTACAGACAGTACTTACCGTTAGTAAGTATTGCATGCCGGATGACACGCTGCAGTACCCACTAAAACTGAGTTTGCAGCATGATTTCAGCAGCTATTTTCACAACGCTAAACACAGCACGAAACCGCTGGCAGAATACGGACCGGCCGAGCTGGTAATTTCCGATCCAAATTCTATGGTGAGCATCGATATGAACTACCTGCAATATGACTCACATCAGTATTTCTGGGAGCTACAATCCAGCGTTGCCAGGCCAAAATCAGTATCTGAGTTTGTCACCGCCGCCTGATACTGGCGGCGCGCGCAGCACCGAGACATATTGTTGTTAAGCTGCACAAAAATATACTTCCCGCATAGGGAGATTTAAAAATTCGTGCTAGTGTCTAGCGTAGTACTCGGTCCCTGATGACATAGCGCACAGCAGTGGTTACGCATGGCTAAAGACAGTTTCAACTTACTCGCTAATTATATTGATTTGTTGCTGGACGCCATTTGCGTGGTCGATAGCGATGGTCGTTTTGAATTTGTCAGTGCTGGCGCCGAGCGTATTTTTGGCTATACACCAGACGAAATGCTGGGCCGGCAAATGCTGGAGCTGGTGCACCCCGACGACAAGTTGCGTACCTTACAGACCGCCAATGAAATAAATGCTGGTGCGGTAAAAGTCGATTTCGAAAACCGTTATATCCGCAAAGATGGCCGGATTGTGCATTTGCTGTGGTCGGCCAGATGGTCGGCAGCAGACAGGCGCCGGGTAGCCGTAGCGCGTGATATTACCCGCAGTAAGCAAGCAGAGTTGCGGCAGAACGCGCTGTACACGATTTCTGAGACTGCTTTTGCCAGCGAAAATTTACCGGACCTTTACCGCAGCGTGCATCAGATTATTGCTGGTTTAATGCCGATGCGCCGCTTTGCCATTCTGCTGCAGGATAACAACGGCCTGTTACGTTTTGCCTACAACAGTACCGATAACAAACTGGTATCTGCAACGTCAGAAGCGGATATCAGTCAGCTGTGTGAAGTCGTGATGCAGCGGGCCGAATCGATTCTTATCACCAACAGTAACACCGACCAGTTGCCGCCACGTGCCAGAGCGATTGCCGATGGCAAGCACCTGAACTGGCTGGGTGTTGCGTTGAAATCACACAGCAGTGTGATAGGTGCATTGCTGGTACAAAATGATGCTGATGCGTTAGGGTACAGCCATAGCGAAATGGAGTTACTGGAATTTGCTTCAGTACAGGTTGTGGTCGCGATAGAACGCAAGCAAATGTTGGAGCGTTTGCAGCGCAGTGCGTTGTATGACCAGCTTACTCAGTTACCAAACCGGGAGTTATTTTACGATCGTCTGCAATCTGCGCTGGCCAGAGCAGAGCGTGAGCAGGGGCAATTTGCTTTACTGTACCTGGATTTAGACAATTTTAAGCAGGTTAACGATACCTATGGTCATCAGGCCGGCGATGAGCTTCTGCAGCAAACGGCGCTGCGGATTTTAGATTGTGTGCGGCAAAGCGATACGGTGGCGCGTTTTGGCGGTGATGAATTCGTGATCTTGTTGCAGCAGGTAGACAACGATACCGTGGCGTTAAAGCTGGCAGAGAAAGTCCGCCAGGCGCTGCACCAGCCATTTAACTGTGCCGGACAGGCGTTGCAGGTGCTGCCCAGCATCGGTGTGTCTTTGTTCCCACAGCACAGCAAGTCAGCAAACCAATTGTTGCAACGCGCTGATAATGCGATGTACCTGGCAAAGAAATCTGGCGGTAACAAGGTTGTGCTGAGCCCGGACGCACTTTAGGTTCGTCCGCTGTCAGTCCCCCTCTGCTGATACTGTAATACTGCACACTGGCCCATGCATTGCGGCCAGGCGGCCAGCTGCTATAGTTTCAACTTCGTTTATTCCCAATTAGCCTGCAAGGATCTGCTATGAAACTGCTGCCGAAATTATTGATTGGCGTTACGTTATTAAGTTGTGTTGCTATTGGTGCTGAGCAGCAGATAGTAAATAAACTGTATTCAGAAAAAGGACTAGCGGGCGAGCAGGTTATTACCCAGCAAGACGCAGAACACTTCACCGCTACGCTGAATATGAGCTGGAATAACCGCGTTGTTACCATCAAAGAAAATCTGCAGCTGGATGGCAAAGGCTTGCCGGTTAAATTTGAATCCAGTGGCACATCGGCGTTTGGCGCACCTATTGCTGAAAGCTTCAGTTATGTTGACGGTGTCGGCCGTTGGTCCGGTAATAAAGATGAAGGCATGCTGCAAAGTACGCAGCCGCGCTTTTACGTGCCGGCAGATGAAGCTGGCGCGGCCAGTTACGCCCTGATGAAAGCGTTGCTGGCATCGCCAACGCAATCAGTCGAGTTATTTCCCAGCGGCACGGCGCGGCTGGACGCTTTAAAAACTGTAACAATTACCAACGGCAGCAACAGCGAGCAGGTTACGCTGTATGCCATTAGCGGGCTGGCGTTTAACCCCTCATTTGGTTGGTTCGACAAAAATGGCCACTATTTCGCGCAGGATTTCAGCGGCTTTATGCGCGTAATTCGTGATGGCTACAGTCTGGAGAATTTTGCCGAGCTGGCGACGATGCAGAAAAAAGCCGAAAACGATTATCTGGCTGATATTGCCAGGCATCTAAGCCATAGCTATGACACGGTATTGTTAAAAGGCGGCAATGTGGTAGACGTACTGCAAGGCACATTGCTGAGCAATACCGATGTGTTGCTGACCAAAGGTAAAATAACCGCGGTTGGGCCTAAGCTGGTAGCGCCTGCTGGCGCAAAAGTTGTCGATGCGGCAGGTAAAACGCTAGTGCCGGGTTTGTGGGATATGCATGGCCATTTATCTAAAAACGATGGCCTGTTAAATATTGCCGCCGGTGTCACCAGTGTGCGCGATATTGGCAACAGCCACGACAATATAATGGAAATTGCCGGTTTGTTTAACAGTGATCAGCTGATTGGCAACCGCGTGTATCGGGCCGGTTTTTTTGATAAGCAAAGTGAATACTCGGCAGGTTTATCGGTCAACTCGCTGGTTGAGGCGCATAAGAAAATAGACTGGTTTGCTGATAATGGCTATCTGCAGATCAAAATATACAGCTCTATTGATCCCAGCTGGGTTAAACCAATCGCTGAGCATGCGCATCGCCGTGGTATGCGGCTAAGCGGGCATGTACCGGCGTTTATGACGGCCCGCCAAGCAGTAGAGCAAGGTTTTGACGAAATTCAGCATGTAAATATGCTGTTTTTGAATTTTCTGGCCGGTACCGAAGTCGATACCCGCACTCAGTTACGTTTTTCATTGGTGGGCGAAAAAGCCAGCAGTCTGGATTTAACCAGTAAGCCGGTAAAAGACTTTATTCAACTGCTGGCTGACAAGCAAATAACGGTTGATCCTACCGTGGCTACGTTTCGCAGTTTACTGCTGGGCGCCAATAAGCAAATTGACCCAGAATTCGCCAGCGTTGCGGCGCACTTACCACCGGCGGTAGTGCGGCAATTAAAAGGCGCCGTGATGAATGTGGCCGCTGACATGGTACCGGTTTACCAGCAATCGGCTGATGCGCTGGTGAAAATGGTAAAAGTGCTGTATGACGCCGGCGTGCCAATAGTACCGGGGACTGACCATATTGCCGGTTTTACTTTGCATCGTGAGCTTGAACTGTATGCTAAAGCCGGTATTCCTCCGCTGGATGTACTGCGAATTGCTAGTCTGGAGTCGGCAAAATTGGTTGGCGCGGCTTACTATAGCGGTTCAATATCGGTGGGTAAAAATGCCGACTTACTGCTGGTAGACGGCGACCCGACAAAAAATATGGCGGATATCCGCAAAGTGGCGTTGGTGTTTAAAGGCGGCCACTATTACAAACCGGACGAGTTATACCCGGTGGTTGGCGTAAAACCCTTTACGCCGTCGCTTGCCGTGGGCGAGTAAGTAAAACAACGGGCGCCTGTGGCGCCCTAATATATTTAATGCTGCACGGTGATTAGTGTTGTTCCGTCATATCCGCCAGCAGCGCCAGCGCCAGTGCTTCGGCAACTTTAATGCCGTCAATACCGGCAGATAAAATGCCACCGGCATAGCCTGCGCCTTCACCGGCCGGATACAGCCCTTTAACATTAATACTTTGCATGTCGGCGCCACGTTTAATACAAATAGGCGATGAAGTGCGCGTTTCCACGCCCGTCAGCAAGCCATCAGTTTTGGCAAAGCCTTTTATTTGTTTATCAAACGCCGGGATCGCCTCTCGCAGGGCGGCAATAGCAAAGTCGGGCAGTACCTGTGATAAATCGGTAAGCGTAATGCCGGGTGTATAAGACGGTTTCACTTCACCCAGCGCCGCAGAGGCGTTGCCGGCTAAAAAATCACCTATTAACTGCGCCGGGGCATGGTAGTTACTGCCGCCAAGCTTAAACGCCTGCTCCTCCAGCTGACGCTGCAGGGCAATTCCGGCCAGCGGATGGCCGGGGTAATCTCGTTCCGGATCAATACCAACCACGATAGCGCTGTTAGCATTACGCTCGTGCCGCGAATACTGGCTCATACCATTGGTCACCACGCGGCCTTCTTCAGATGCCGCGGCGACTACTGTGCCACCGGGGCACATACAAAAGCTGTACACGCTGCGGCCGTTACTGCAATGATGCACCAGCTTATAGTCAGCTGCACCTAATATAGGGTTACCGGCATT
>JBFKFH010000044.1:0-16963 GCA_041618685.1 Rheinheimera sp. | reverse complement strand
GCAGGGCAACGCTTACCGCGGTGACGCACTACTGCAGCAATGCCGCGACAGTTACGTTCATGCGACAGAGCGGCTGGTAACTGTAGTAGGCTTGGATGATGTCGTCGTGGTAGAAACAAAAGATGCGGTGTTAGTCGCTGCCAAGCAGGCACTACAGGATGTGAAACATGTAGTGGACAAGCTGCAAAAAGCCGGCCGGACAGAGACAGAATTACATCGCGAAGTGCTGCGGCCCTGGGGTAAATATAATTTGGTAAATACCGGCAGCCGTTATCAGGTAAAACATATTTCGGTAAAACCCGGCGCGAAAATGTCAGTGCAACGGCATCATCACCGGGCTGAACATTGGGTAGTTGTCAGTGGTACCGCTTTAGTACGTAATGGTGATAAAGAATTCATCCTGACAGAAAATGAATCAACTTATATTCCGGTTGGCGTTATTCATTCTTTGGAAAATCCGGGAAAAATTCCACTTGAACTTATCGAAGTGCAGTCCGGTAGTTATCTGGGTGAGGATGACATTGTGCGTTATAGCGATGCATACCGCTTAACCGATTAGACGCTGGTGAGTTGGCTTGTTGGTTATATTGAATTTCAGACACGTTATTATTTGATGCTATTAGTGCGATAATGTAATGAATTGTTGTTTGAATAATGAAATAAAAGTCTAAATAATACAATTATTAACTGAAGCTGAATGAATAAAATTATTTCCACAAAACAATCTTTTTTATATCTTTATTTTGTATGTTTAATTGCTTATCCTAATGATAATAATTTATTGAAGGAGTGAGTGATGTCGATTTTATTAGATAAACGCGAACTTAAAAAAGCTGCCAAAGAGCTAACCCTGGTTAAACTGACTGATGTTATTGAAACCCTGAACGGCGTGTTAGCTGAACGGCAAAAAGAGGTTGAGCTAATCTCTCAACTGGAGCAGTTAGCGAAATCGCAAGGCTTTACGCTGGAGCAATTGGGTTACAAACTCAATAGTGAGTTAGTTACGGTTGAGCCGGCTGATGCCTCTGTCAAAGCGGATAAGCGCCCCGCAAAGCCTAAGTTTAAAACGATCAACAGGGATAGTCAGTACTTCTACATCGAAAATGGTAAGCTGCAGTTACTGCGGACCCACACGATGAAAAAGGGATTGAAGCAGCGTGGTATTGATGTCGTGCCGGTAGGAAAAGTTGATAAAAAGTACGCATCGCAAATTGATAGCCTAATTGCTGATGCTACTGTACAGGCGTTAGAAAATTATAACTCTAAGGTTGATGCGTGGAACGAATGGGCCGCAGCCAATGGAGAAGAGATCCTGAGCAAGAAGTAGATTGTTGTTCATCATGTTTTGCTTTGAGAAAACCCGGTGGACGCCGGGTTTTCTGTTAGCGGGATACGATGTTACTTTGGTTGCGCATCGAGTGACTGGCCATTGACGCCGACACTGTCATCACTCATCAGATAGAGATACAGCCACATTAACTCGGCTGGTGTTTTCAGCAGTTCTGTATTTTCACCCGGATAAGCACGGCTGCGCATCTTGGTGCGGGTGGCTCCGGGGTTAATGCAGTTTATCCGCACACTACTGTTGTCGTATTCATCCGCCATTACCTGCATTAAGCCTTCTGTGGCAAATTTTGATACGGCATAAGGCCCCCAAAACGCCCGGCCTTTGCGACCAACGCCCGATGAGGTAAAGACGACAGAGGCGTGCACAGATAGTTTAAGTACCGGCATTAATGCCTGGGTCATTAACATAGCGGCAGTGACGTTGACCTGCATAATGTCATTCCAGGTTGGCAGGTCGATATGTTCAAACGGACTTAATACCCCAAGCATGCCAGCATTATGTAACAAGCCATCCAACTTGCCAAACTCGGCTTGAATAGTGCTGGCCATATCACGGTAGTGTTTGGCGGTTGCACCTTTTAGATCAAGCGGAATAATGGCCGGTTCGTTACCACCCGCAGCAACGATTTCATCATACACTGCAGTAAGTTTGGCGACAGTTTTTCCCAACAGAATGACAGTGGCACCAAAACGGGCGTACGTTAAAGCTGCCTCTTTACCTATTCCATCGCCGGCGCCTGTTACCAGAATGACTTTATCCTTCAGTGCATTAGTAGTAGCTTGATACGTTTGCATAAAATCGACCTGTTGCTGAAAAAACGGCGCAAGCATACGCGTAATCACCTTACTTTGCACCTTTCTTCGTGGGATCTGTATTTTTCAGCTAGCGGTTTCTGTAAGTTTGAGGTAACTTTAACTGGTCGTAGCTGTTGCACGCTGTATTGGCGACAAGTTTCCAATAAGCAAGGTAAGCATCTGCTTTGCAAATAAAAATAAAAGTCAGGATAGGGGAGAAACTATGAACAAGCTGGCACTTAGCTTAGCTGTCGCAGTTGCATTGGGTTTAACCGGATGTGGCAGCGAATCGTTAGATGATATTAAACAAGAAGAGCAGGGTAGCGTTCGGCCTTTATCCCGAGTGGTATTTGACCCGGGCGCCAGTACACCACGCTTATCAGTACCAAATGATTTGTTATTCCAGGGCACCACTGATGGTACCTTGACCACGGACACGGGAGCTGCGCCTGATTATGCGAACCCGCAAGTTGCTTTAGGTGCATTGGATGGTTGGTCAACTCAGAACCCGTTTCTGATTGCTATCGACTTTTCCGGCGGAGCTGCATTAAACGCCAGCACCGCATCAATGCCAGGTGCTGTACGGATTTTTGAAATAGTGTCGGGCAGTGCTTTATCAGCAGATGCAGATTGCCGCGCCGTAAGCCAGGGACACGCCTGTAAGGTAGTAGGTGAGTTAACCTTCGGTGTCGATTTTGTCTCCGGCGCCAGCGGCAACAATGTTGCCGTTATTCCATTAAAGCCATTAAAGGCAGGTACCACCTATATGGTGGCACTGACTTCAGTATTAGCTGACACCCTAGGTAATGCCATTGCGCCGTCTACCTCTTATGAATTGGTAAAACAAGACGACGAAACTCTACCATTAAGTTCAGCGTCACAAGTGTCATTACAGCGTTTAATCAATAGTTTTGAAGATGCTGCTGTCTCTGAGGGCATGGACCGCGACACTATTATTTATACCGCTGCGATTACCACACAATCGACGGACGTTGTATTTAACACCATCAAACAAATGATGATGAAGCCAGAGCTTCGCCCAACAATGGGGCTTGCTGCACAGGGCTATACTGCCGCTGACGCCTTGGTGCAGGCGGGGGCTATTCCTGCTTCACAAGCTACGCTGGCAAACCCGGCTTATGCCGCAGCAACAACAGCGCAGGTTTATGCTGGTACCGTTACCCTGCCTTACTTTAGTGCTGTGCCAACCGAAGCAAATCCGCTTGCACCATTAACCGGCCGTTGGAAAGCGCAATATGACAGCCCGGTTACTTTATTGGGTGCGATTCAGGCGGGGTTGGTTAATCCGGCAGACTTGGGCCTGACAGCTGAAGATTTACGGAATCCGGCAAATCTGTTGGGTTTTAATTTAGGTATCGACGCTGCGCGTCATATCACTAAATTTAACCCAGTGCCTAAGGTTAATAAAATTGACACGGTACCGGTGTTGATGACAGTACCAGATTTAGCACAGATTAATATGCTGCGCGCTGCCCAGCAGCAGCCAGCGATGACAATGCCTGCTGGTGGCTGGCCTGTTGTCGTATTCCAGCACGGTATTACCGGTAGTAAAAACAATGCATTGGCGATTGCTGGCGCGATGGCTATGGCGGGCTATGCAGTAGTAGCAATTGACCACACGTTGCACGGTGACCGTGGCTTTAGTGCGGAAATTACAACCGAAGCAGGCACGTCAACGGTTGTGATCAATGCGTCTACCCATGCTGCTACCGATTATATGAACCTGCAGAGTCTGTTAACGACCCGAGACAATGTGCGTCAAAGTATCAGTGATATTTTGGGCGTACGTTTGGGGCTTAATTTCAGCAACGTTGCCCAGGCCGGCACAATTAACCCAACTAATGTGCAGTTTATGGGGCATTCGCTCGGCGCGATAACAGGCACTTCAGCCGCAGCAATGGCAAATGCGCCGGTGCAGAGCGCGACATTATCTTCTGCTGAAAAAGCGCAGATTGATAGTTTGTATGCGTTAAACTCTGCGACACTGGCCATGCCAGGCGGTGCTATTGCGAATTTCCTGCTGGAATCAGCTGAGTTTGGCCCGCTAATTAAGTCGTCAGTGTTATTCAGCGTTGGTACTACTGAGCTTAAAAACTCATTTGCTTCCTTTGCTGCCGCTCAGGGCGGCTGTGGTGCGCCAGCTGTGCCGCCATTTGCTGCCTGTTACAACAGTTTTGAGCAAGCGTTATTAGCTCAGGGCCAGACTGCAACGGTAGCGGCGCTCTACTCAGGCTATGCTCAGTTTGCCTTTGCTGCGCAAACAGTGGTTGATAGCGGTGATCCGAATAACTATGCCAAGCATTTGGTCGTAAGTGAAACGCCTACCTTCATTATCGAAGTTGCTGGTGATGGTGTAAATAATTTACCTGACCAGGTTGTACCGAACGGGTTTGCTTCGGCGTTGCAAGCTGTCGGCGCGAAGAAAATGCCGCTGGCCGGCACCGAGCCACTGGCGCGTTTGTTAGGTGCTCAAGCCGTAGCAAACACCGCGGGTGCGTTTATGACGAATGGCGGAAATGCGATTACACGCTTTAGTGCAGGTGATCACAGCTCTATTCTCAGCCCGGCGGCAAGTGCTGCAGCAACGGTTGAAATGCAAAAGCAAGCTGCCAGCTTTATTGGTTCTAATGGTGCTGCTGTGCTAGTAACCGATACCAGTGTGGTAGCCCCCGCTAACTAGTGTCAGACCTAGTTTGGCAAAGCCCGGTTCGCCGGGCTTTTTCTTTTCTGTTAAACCGATACAATGTTGAAAATTAAATGTGAAGGGGATGCAATTGGATTTTCTATATGAATATGGCTTGTTCTTTGCCAAAACGCTGACTTTTGTTGTGGCGGTCGTTGTCATTATCGGCTTAGCCGCCGGCTCAGCTGCGGCACGGTCGAAGCCGAGAAAGGGACGATTATTGTTTACGGATTTGACCGAGCATTACCGCGCAATCGCTGCGCAGATGCAGCAGCAATTGCTGGATAAAAAGCAGTTCAAGCAATGGCAAAAAGCGCAGCGTGTTGACGATGCGAAAATGAAACCAAAACTATATGTTATTGAGTTCAATGGCAGTATGGATGCAAGAGAGACTGAGTCATTACGCGAAGAGGTTACCGCAATATTATCTGTAGCCAGGCCAGAAGATGAAGTTCTGCTACGGTTGGAAAGTGGTGGCGGAGTGGTGCACGGCTATGGCCTGGCTGCGTCACAATTAGACCGTCTTCGCAGCCACAATATTACTCTGACGGTAGCCATTGATAAAGTTGCAGCCAGTGGCGGCTATATGATGGCGTGTATAGGCAATACGATTCTGGCGGCGCCATTTGCGATAGTAGGTTCTATTGGTGTGATTGCGCAACTGCCGAATTTCAACAAGTTGCTAAAGAAAAATAATGTGGATTTTGAACAGTTTACGGCTGGTGAATATAAGCGAACGGTAACGCTTTTTGCCGAAAATACTGACAAAGGCCGGCAGAAATTTCAGCAGGAGTTAGAAGCTACTCATCTGCTCTTTAAACAATTTGTGCAGCAGCACCGGCCACAACTTGATATTGATGCCGTGGCTACGGGTGAGCATTGGTTCGGTCATCAGGCATTAGGACTAAATTTAGTCGACACCATCCAAACCAGTGACGACTATGTACTTACACAGATGTCACAACGGCAGGTATTTCAGGTGAAATATCAAATACGCAAAGGCATTGCAGAGAAGGTAGGTATGGGCTCGGCGACGCTGTTATCGCAATGGTGGCAACAACTGATGCAGCATAGCTGGTTACGTTGATGGAAGCTCAGTTTTGGTTAACGTGCTGGCAGAATAATGAGCTGGGCTTTCAGCTTGATGATGCACATCCATTGTTACAGCAATGCCTGCCGGCACTACTTACCGGGCGAAAGCGGGTGCTGGTGCCGCTGTGTGGTAAGTCGTTAGATATGCATTATCTCGCGCGTTTTTTGCCGGTTGTGGGTGCCGAACTTTCAACCATTGCTTGCCGTGATTTTTTCAGAGAAAGTGGGTTAAACGCTGACGTTGAAACATTAGCTGCGTTTCAGCGTTATAGCAGTAGCGACATTACATTGTGGCAGGGCGATTTTTTTGCCCTAACAGCGGCGCAAACCGGCGAGTGTGATCTGGTGTATGACAGAGCCGCACTAATCGCGCTACCAGCGCCAATGCGCTGTCAGTACGTGGCAAAATTGCGCCAGTTGTTACCCTCAGGTGCCACCATATTGCTGATCAGCCTGGAGTATCCACAACATGAAAAGCAAGGTCCGCCTTTTTGTGTACCGCAGGATGAGATAAGAACACTATTCGCTGGCTGTGAGATTGAGCAGCTCGCCACGTTGGATTTAACCGGCAAAGGCTTTGCCAGACGGCGTTTTGCAACAAGTTTACTGCTGGAGCAAGCCTATAGCATTACGCTGCCGTAATAGCAGCGTGTTGCTTAAAGGTGGCTTAGCGCAGATGGTGGAAATCAACAATTTCCTCTTTATCCCCTGCAGTAGCATCATCATAAATGGTCTGATCGAATGCCCGTTCACTCTTGGCGACAATACAGGAAACCATGGCATCGCCGGTAACATTCACCGCAGTGCGCGTCATATCCAGCAATCGGTCGACGCCGATAATCAATGCAATGCCCTCGACTGGCAGCCCAACTTGCTGTAATACCATCGCCAACATTATCAGACCAACCCCGGGCACGCCAGCGGTGCCAATAGAGGCAAGTGTCGCAGTCAAAATCACCATCAGATAATCAGAAAGGGTTAAATCTACCGCAAATACCTGGGCGATAAATACCGTAGCAACACCCTGCATAATGGCCGTACCATCCATATTAATCGTGGCACCCAATGGCACAGTGAATGACGCAATACTGTTTTTAACGCCAAGCTTTTTCGTTACCGCTTCCATTGTTACCGGCATGGTCGCGTTACTGCTTGAGGTACTGAAACCAAACAAGGCAGCGTCCTGCATTTTACGAAAAAATATTCGTGGACTCAGACCTGACAGCAGTTTCAAAATAATGCCGTAGCTGACAAAGCCGTGAATCAGCAAAACGCCCATAACCACGGCGAAGTATTTTGCCAGACTGGCGATAGTTTCAAAGCCAAGCGTGGTGAATAGTTTCGCCATAAGGAAAAATACGCCATAAGGTGCGAGGTTCATCAACAAGGTTACCAGTTTCATAATGACCTCACTCAGATCATTAAAAATAGCGGTCAGCCGCTCACCAGGCTTACCACTCATGGCCATGGCCAACCCAAAAAGCACTGCAAACACAATTACTTGCAGCATGTTTCCTTTGGCCATTGATTCAATGGGATTACTGGGGAAAATATTGATGAAAACCTGAGATAACGCCGGCGCTTCGCTCGGGTTGAAATTCGCATCGGACTGCATTTGCACACCTTCGCCCGGGCCAATAAGCAGCGCTGCAAATATAGCCAGACTTATCGCAATCGCGGTTGTGATCATATAAAGCGCAATCGTTTTCCCGCCGAGACGGCCCAAAGCCGAGGTGTCAGATAACGAGCAGGTGCCGCAAACTAACGATACAAATACCAACGGTACGACTAACATTTTCAGACTGGCAATGAAAATTTCACCGCCAATATGGAAAAAACCGTCAACAAAAAGCGTTTTAAGTGGAATATCTAATCCCATTAAATGCAATATCCGCTCTTCCTGACCAGCCAACAAAAGTTTGAACAGAAACCCTACAGCAATGCCTGCTGCCATACCAATTACAATACGGGCGGTCAGTCCCAGTTTTTTCTTATTTGTTGTCATATCATCAAATTAATATAAGGTTACACTAGGTGCTAAGACTAACAGGTTGGCTTTGCGAAAGGCAGTTTCAGTAAAATTTTTTTTCAAAATTGCTGTGACGTTTGCAAGATTAATGGTTTAAGATACAGAATTAACAAAAACTATATAATAAAAACAGCTTGGGAGAGTTTTCATGCGAAACATCCAGCAACTATTAGTTGCGCTACTAATGACTACGCTGGCTGCCTGCGGTGGCGGCGGTACTTTAGATTCTGACGGTGGCTCGGGCGGTAGTACGACCCCTGTCTTCTCCCTAAGTGTTGCGTTGACCAATTCGGCCGGTGCAGCATCGACTTCACTAGCACAGGCGACGCCGTTAACGGTGACTGCAACGCTTACTGCAACGAACAATGGTGTGGTTGCTGGCCGTTTGATTCAATTCGCAGTTAATAATACAGCATTGGCTACCCTGGGCAATACTGCAGGAACTGCAGTTACAGATGCAAATGGGGTTGCGACAATTACGTTACTTGCGGGTGGAAGCAGTGGTGCCGGTACTGTAAGTGCGAGTTATGGCGAGGCGACTGCTGAATCCGCTTTTAATTCGGCTGGCGATGGTGGTGGACAAGTTTCAGTGCCCGTTGGCAATGTCATCTTGCTTGCCGACAAGCTGCAGTTGGGTAGCGGCACCAATGATAAGGTGCAGCTTTCTGCATTAGTACGTGATACTAACAATAACCTGCTGGTTGATGTGCCAGTGCAATTCAGCTCTATGGGAGTAAATGGTGGTGATGGCGGTGAGTTGGTGGTTATTGCCAGTTCAACAGAGACTGATGGTGTAGCAAAAGCAGAGTTGCGTTCATCTATCGACGCTTCGGTACGGAGTATAGTTGTGACGGCTAGTGTCGGGCAAACATCGTCTGCGCTTACTATTTCTGTAGTTGGCACCGCAATTGATATTTCCGCACCTGACTCTTTAGTTATTGGCAGTACATCTTCAATTAGTGCGATTTTACGTAATTCACAAAACCAACCGATTGCTAACACAGCTTTATCCGTTACATCTGAGCTTGGTAACACGTTAAGCACGACAAGCCCGGTAACTAATTCAACCGGTCAGGCGAGTTTTAATTACACCGCGACGAATAGTGGTACTGACAAGTTAACGATTTCTGCGTTGGGCGCGTCGAGCGTCGAGACAATAGAGGTTAGCTCTGATGAATTCTCATTAGATACGGTTGCCGCAACAGAAGTTAACTTAAATACCAACTTCGCAGTCACGTTAACGTGGTTAAGTGATGGTCTGCCTCAGGCGAATAAATCAGTTACCTTTGATAGTACGCGGGGCGGCATATTTATTGACCCCTTGGCGCCAACTTCGGCAAGCACAGTCGATGTAACAACCGATGCCAACGGTAAGGCAACAGTATATATCCGGTCTACGTCAGCTGGGTCATCTACGCTGAGTGCACGTGATACTAATAACAGCGTCTCTACTCAATCAACCGTTGAGTTTATTGCGACCGAGCCAAATACTGTAGTAGTGCAAGCCTCGCCTAGTCAGTTAGGCATTGGCGAGCAGAGCACCATTCGTGCGATTGTGCGAGATTCAGATAATAACCCGGTAAAAAACAGTAATGTGTCGTGTTCGCTAAGTGGTGCTGCTGGTGGTTCTATATCGCCAGCTAGTGCGAGAACAAATTCGCAGGGTATTGCCTCAACTGTATTCACCGCAACAGCTACAACAGCTCGGGATGGTGTTGTAGCATCTGCAAGTACTGCGGGTAAGTCTGGTTCTACAAAACTTACAGTTGGTGAGCGCACAGTATTTTTCCGTATAGCTACCGGCAATACTTTGCAAATACCAAATGAAGCAAACTATAAAAAGCAATTCTCTGTGATCGTAACAGATGCGTCTGGTAATCCTGTCCCACAGCAGGATGTGTATATTTCGATCACGCCTACGCTTGGTGTAAATCCAACGACATCCTCGACCTGGGCATACGCAAAAGGCTACTATGTGCCAGTTCCTAATTTAGAGAACTTTGAGTACTATGCTGCGTTTCGTACTGTTGAATGTGCAAATGAAGATGCTAACCTTAATGGTATCTTGGAACCTGGTGAAGACAACAACAACGATGGCTTGTTAACGCCAGGTAATGTTGCCACTGCGCCACAGAGCGTTAAATCTGGCAATGATGGTGTCGCGTTGTTTGAATTGACTTATGGACAAAGTTATGCAAATTGGATCCAAGTTGATATCACTGTATCTGATCGCGCAGAAGGTACAGAAAATCGAACTATTCAGCGTTATCAGTTAGAGGTATCGTCCACTCATACTAGTACTAAAGGTAGCCCGCCGCCGGCTAATCCGTTTGGTACTGGAACTAGCTGCAGCGATACATTATAAACAGTAGCGCCGTAGATTTGCGGCCTGACATAAAATGAAAAAAGGAGCCAACTGGCTCCTTTTTTATTGAGTAAAACTAAGAAATCAGCCCTGTTGGAACTGATATACCGAGCCCAAGTCCAGAATTTGTGTCAATTCATCTAATGCCGTACGTGACTCGAGCAGTAATTGTGGGTCGGCCAGATCGGCTTCACTGATTTCATCACGATAGTGTTTATCAACCCATTGATTTAATGTCGTAAACAGACTGTCGCTCATTAATACATTCTGGTTTACGGCTTGCTTTTCCTGTTCGCTCATTGCGACACGTAAACGCAGGCACGCGGGGCCGCCGCCGTTGCGCATACTTTGTTTCACATCGTAATAATGTATTTGCTTAATGGGGGTGTTACGTTCTGTCAGCGCGGCCAGGTAAGTAGAAACTGCGGCGCTCTCCTGACACTCCGTCGGGGCAATAATCGCCATCTGGCCATCTTGCAACGTGACAACCTGTGTATTAAACAGATAAGTTTTTACTGCTTCAGCCACGGTCACTTCGCTGTCTTTTACTTCAATCAGATGCAGTTCAGCATCGGTGCCAAACTTACGTTGTAACTCGGCCAGTTTCTGCGAGCTATTAACAAAGGCTTGCTGGTGATAAAACAACACGTTTTGATTGCCGACTGCTATTACATCATTGTGAAACACGCCCTGATCAATGACATCGGGGTTCTGCTGCATATACACGACGTGCTCATTACTCAGGCCATGTAACCTTGCTACAGCTTCGCAGGCTTCTAAGGTATGCCGTGCTGGAAAGCGTTTAGGCGCTGGTTGATTATTATCAAAGGCATAGCGGCCAAAAACGAACAGTTCTACGCCGCGTTTACCATAAGCGCTGCAAAGTCTGGTATGATTAGCAGCGCCTTCATCACCGAAGTGGTCATTATCAGGCAAATGAGCATGATGAGCAAAATGTGCCGGGTTACGGAACATGGCTTGCAATATTTTGCCGGTGGTAATAGGTTCCAATGAACGATGAAATTTATTCGTAAGATTGGCTGGCGTAAAGTGCACTTTGCCATCATGGGTATCGGCACTAGGTGAAATGGTAGCAGCGTTGGCTGTCCACATGCTGGATGCTGAGCAGACGGCTTTGAACACAGCTGGTGCTTGTTTCGCTGCCTTTTCTATTACCTGTGCATCTGAGCCGGTAAAGCCCAGGCGGCGCAGGGTATAGATGTCTGGTCGCTCTTGCGGGGCAAGAACGCCTTGCACTAGCCCTAGGTCATGCAGAGCTTTCATTTTACTTAAGCCTTGTTTGGCTGCCTGACGCGGGCTGGAGCTGTTTTTTGCGTTTGATAACGAGGCAACATTGCCGACTGATAAGCCGGCATAGTTATGAGTTGGTCCTACCAGACCATCGAAATTTGCTTCAAAGAATTTCATTTTTGCTTTATATCCTTTTTTGGAAAGGCACTATTTTTATTATTTTTGCGGCCGTTTAGGATGCTTCATTGGTATTGGCGAACGATTCGCCAGACAGCTCTGAAAATGAGCTGGTTTGCATAATAATGAGTTTATTCACTTGTCACAACTGCGGTTTACGGATATACGTTAAAAAGCAGCACTGATGACGGGCACAAAAGTTAGGGATCTCAGGATTAAGATGGCGAAATCACTGGTAATAGTAGAATCACCGGCAAAAGCAAAAACGATTAACAAATATCTTGGCAACGACTTTATCGTAAAGTCGAGTGTTGGACATATTCGTGATTTGCCAACCAGCAGCAGCAAAGAAAAATCCGCAGCTAAAACGAAAACATCGCTGAGTAAAGAAGAAAAGGCGTATCAGGCGTTAGTCGACCGCATGGGTATAGACCCTGCGCACGGCTGGAAAGCACGCTATGAAATATTGCCCGGCAAAGAGAAAGTGGTTAAAGAGCTTAAAGCTTTGGCTGAAAAAGCTGACACAGTTTATCTGGCAACGGATTTAGACCGTGAAGGGGAAGCCATTGCCTGGCATTTACAACAAATTATTGGTGGTGACGACAAGCGCTTCAAGCGTGTTGTGTTTAATGAAATCACGAAAAACGCGATACAGAATGCCTTTGAAGAACCCGGTGAAGTTAACGTTGATCGGGTAAATGCGCAGCAAGCACGACGTTTCTTAGATCGTGTAGTGGGTTTTATGGTGTCACCACTGTTGTGGAAAAAAGTTGCCCGAGGTTTGTCCGCCGGCCGGGTGCAATCTGTTGCCGTGCGTTTAGTTGTTGAGCGAGAGCGGGAAATCAAAGCTTTTGTGCCGGAAGAGTATTGGACTATAGCCGCTGATACGCAGTCAGCAACTAAACAGGCGTTGCAACTGGATGTCGTCAAACAGCTTGGTAAAGCATTTAAGCCGGTCAATAAAGCTGAGGCAGATACGGCGCTGGCACTGTTGCAAAGTGTTAGCTACACCGTATTAGATCGCGAGGACAAACCGAGCAGCAGTAAGCCACAGGCACCGTTTATTACCTCGACCTTGCAGCAGGCCGCCAGTACCCGGCTTGGGTATGGCGTAAAGAAGACCATGATGCTGGCTCAGCGCCTGTACGAAGCTGGTCATATTACTTATATGCGTACCGATTCGACTAACTTAAGTGCGGATGCTGTTGCAGCTTGTCGAGAGTATATCAGTACACAGTTTGGTGAAAAATACTTGCCGGAGCAGGCACTGAGCTATGGCAGTAAAGCCAATGCTCAAGAAGCGCACGAGGCAATACGGCCATCAGATATAAACGTTGTGGCCAGTAGTCTGGCCGACATGGAGGCGGATGCGCGTAAACTGTACGAGCTAATTTGGCGCCAGTTTGTGGCGTGTCAGATGCCGCCCGCATTGTACGATGTGACCAATATCAGTGTACGCGCAGGTGATTTCGAGCTGAAAGCCAAAGGTAGAGTTCTGCGGTTTGATGGCTGGACCCGCGTGCAGCCAGCAGTGAAGCGAAAAGATGAAGAAGAAAATGTATTACCTGACGTAAAACCCGGCGAAATATTATCGCTGCAGCAACTGCACAGCGCCCAGCATTTTACTAAACCTGCTGCCCGCTTTAGTGAGGCCAGTCTGGTAAAAGAGGTGGAAAAACGTGGTATTGGCCGTCCATCAACTTATGCAGCCATTATTTCTACTATTCAGGAACGTGGCTATGTGCGCGTTGAGAATAAGCGCTTTTATGCGGAAAAGATGGGTGAAATTGTTACTGACCGTTTGGTCGAAAATTTCAACGATCTGATGAACTACGACTTCACTGCGAATATGGAGTTGAAGCTTGATGATATCGCCAATGGCCAGGCCCAGTGGCGCAAAGAGCTAGATAACTTCTACGGTGATTTTTACCAGCAATTGCAGACCGCCGAGACAGATCCGGAACAGGGCGGTATGCGGGTAAACCAGTTTGTGTTAACTGATATACCTTGCCCAACATGTGCTCGTCCTATGGGGATCCGAACGGCTTCGACCGGTGTGTTTCTGGGATGTTCCGGATACAATTTGCCACCCAAAGAACGTTGTACCACCACAATGAATTTGGTTTCTGGCGATGACGCAGTAAAGGTCAGTGACGAAGAAGAGCTGGAAACCGAAGCGCTGCGCCAGAAAAAGCGTTGCGCGGTATGCGGAACCGCGATGGACAGTTATCTGATAGATGAAAGTCGCAAGCTGCATGTTTGTGGTAATAACCCGGCTTGTAACGGTTATCAGGTTGAGCAGGGCAGTTTTAAAATTAAAGGCTATGACGGTCCGCTGATCGAATGCGATAAATGTGGTTCGGATATGCAGTTAAAATCCGGCCGCTTTGGCAAGTATTTCGGTTGTACCAATACTGAATGTAAAAATACGCGTAAATTGCTACGCAGCGGCGAAGCTGCACCGCCAAAAGAAGATCCGGTGCACTTGCCGGAATTGAAGTGCGAAAAGTCAGAGGCGTATTTTGTTCTGCGTGATGGTGCGGCAGGCTTGTTTCTGGCTGCTTCTACGTTCCCTAAATCGCGCGAGACAAGAGCGCCGCTGGTAGCAGAGTTAGCTCAGTTCCGCGAACGTTTATCACCGAAGTTTCATTATTTAGCTGATGCGCCGGTAAAAGATCCGGATGGTAATCCGGCAATAGTACGGTGGAGTCGTAAAACCAAGCAACAGTATGTAATGTCGGAGCGAGATGGTAAAGCCAGCGGCTGGTCTGCCTGGTTTGAAAATGGAAAATGGGTCGTGACTAAGGCCTGACAACAGAAATAAAAATGGGCCGCATCGCGGCCCATTTTTATTGTTATGCTCGTTACCATTTGCGCTTTGGTGCAAATAACTCGTCCAGATCTTTGTTCTCTTTTTCTTCTTTCTTTTCGCGATCCCGCACATTACCTTCTTTTAATTGGGTAGCGATATCCTGCAGTGCCTGCATCACTTCTGACTTACGGGTTAACGCGTAATCATCCTGGTGCGGAGTGTTGCTCAGTGCGGTCAGCGCTTTTTCAAAATATTGCCGGGCTGAGCCGAGCATATGATTGCTGCGAGCCTGGTTACCACGTTTAATTTGGCTTTCTACATTGATGCGAAGTTGCAGTACTTCCAGCCGTTTATCTTCCTGAATCACCATTTGCGTATCGACATTGCCCCTGGCATGTTCAGCACGCAGCACAGTGCGTAATCGCTTGATACCTTTTATCATGCCAATCAGTTGCTGATCGTTGTCAGGTAGCGTCACACTGTCGCTAAAGCCACTGCTATCGGCATTCGAATCAGTCAACCTGCTTTCAGTTTCTTTCAGGCGCTGTTTAATATCTCGGGCACCCGGCTCAAGTTCGACCATGGCTTTTAACGTAAAGGCTATGCGTTTTAACAGCATTTGGCTGATAGCAGGCGACAAGGGCACATTGGCAGAATTAACAATTAACTCTTCCGTATCTTCCAGCATAGTGCGTAACTTGCTGAATTCAGCACGTTTCAAGGTGGCCAAACGCTCTTTGTGTTGTTGAATAGCATTAACAATTATCGCTATAACCACAAGTGCAACAATCAGCGTTATGATCAAGGTTAACAGCATTGAAACCTCATGAAGTACGGAGCTCAGTCATCATATTAATCACAAAATAGTTGAAATAACAGCTATCTGTCCTGTTCAGGGCAAGGTTAGGCGGAATATGCCTCCCCCAAGCCTGCCGCCATTACATAAGTTAACGTTACCCTGACGGCCTTTGTTAATGTGTGCCGCGGCAATAAGCTTAGCAAAGAATATACCAAGACCAGTATGAGAATTAGCTAAATCGGGAGTGTTCATGTTTGTGTTGTCACTATTTAGCATAAAGTCAGGGAAACCAGGTCCATCATCATGCACTTCAACACATAAACAATGATTTTGTTGTGTCACCACCAGCAGAATTCTTGACGTGCAATAGCGCAGGGCGTTGGCCACTGCGTCATTCAGCAAATTAATGATTAAGTCGTAATCAAAGAACCAGCACAAACCTTCAGCCTGCTCAATATCGAACTGCAGTTGGCGTTGCTGAGTAAAAAATTGATTCTTTAATAAGATTTCGTCTGTAATGTCTGAAAGACAGTATTCGTCTATCTGCACCGGAAGTTGATTGCGTTCCAACCGATACAGCGATAGCAATTGCAGCAGGTTTGAGTTCAGCCGGTTTGCTTCATAGTTTAACCTGGCGAGTTCGTCGCATGCGCTGCCTGATAACTGTTGGCTCTCTTGCTGTATCAGTTCAGTTGATTGGATTAACATGCACAGCGAATTCTTCATGTCATGTACGGTTGAGGCGAGCACTGAAGCAAAATCAATAACGGGAATGTTTTTACTCATAGACTCTCCTTGGCGTCACGCTGTCATTGCTGCATGATAAACGATGCGGGGTTTGTTTTTTTAGTTACCATTAGTTATAGCGGACAGCTAATTAAAAATAAGTTGGAATATCCTGCTATATATGTATATTGAGCAATGATAAGCCCCTACCGGATCTGTGACACATGAAATTGCAGCAGCTGCGTTATATTGTTGAAGTGCTGAACCATAATCTGAATGTCTCTTCTACCGCAGAAAGTCTTTATACCTCGCAACCTGGTATCAGTAAACAGGTTCGTATGCTTGAAGATGAATTGGGTATTCAGGTATTCGGCCGTAGCGGAAAACATTTAACGCATGTGACACCTGCAGGGCGCGATGTTATTGATATTGCCCAGCAAATTTTAGCGAAAGTAGAAAGTATCAAGGCGGTGGCAAAAGAGCATACCTTGCCAGATCAGGGCAAGCTGAATATTGCTACCACACATACACAAGCACGCTATGCATTGCCGCCTGTTATCAGTGGCTTTATGCATAAATTCCCTAAAGTATCCTTACATATGCATCAGGGGACACCACAGCAGATTTCTGAAGCGGCTTCGCGTGGTGATGCCGATTTTGCTATCGCGACTGAGGCATTACATCTGTATAACGATCTGGTGATGCTACCGTGTTATCACTGGAACCGCAGTGTCATCGTGCGTAAAGATCATCCTCTGTTGCAGTTAGGCAGGAAAATATCAGTAGAGGATGTAGCACAACATCCTATTGTCACCTATGTATTTGGTTTTACAGGGCGTTCAGAACTGGATAGAGCCTTTGCAGCG
>JBFKFH010000043.1:0-17185 GCA_041618685.1 Rheinheimera sp. | reverse complement strand
TTTGCTGTATTGGCGCACTAAGCGCTTGTGGTGGAGGCTCAGAGCCAGAACCACCAGTCGTTATTGCGCCACCGCCTGTGGTAGTAACACCGCCGCCGGCGCAGCAGGTAACGCCGCTAAACCTGCAATTAAAACCAGTAACTTTTCCATACGGTAACGCTAATTACAGCTTTGTATTAAACGATACGCTTTTTGCTACCGGCCAGATGCAATATCTGCACCGGCAAACCGCTGATGGCAAATGGCAGAACCTGAATATCACAACCTCAAATTTATATAGCGCTGGTGGCTATCTGATTGCTGATAAAGGCATGCGCAGCAGTGATAACGGTGATAGCTGGCAGAGCACCAGCGAGGATAACTTCAGCCTGCTGTTACAGCACCCGCAAACTGGTGATTTGTATGCCGGTGCCGATAAAGTGCTTTACCGTAGCAACGATGCCGGTGCCAGCTGGCAGCGTATAGCCGAGTTTAACCAAAACGTTTCGAGTGCTGCTCCACTGGCAGATAACACGCTGATGGTGGGGACTCTGCAAAGTGGTTTGTATCGCCTGGATACCTCAACGCTGCAGCAAACTGCGTTAGAGGCGCCTGGCTTAATCGTTCACCTGACCCAGCGCAATAATGGCGATATTATTGCCGTTGGCTCTAACGTGTTTCTATCGCGAGACCAGGGTAACAGCTGGAGCCAAATGCCGTTGGTGCAGGGGGATATGCCTCCCAGGGGGTCTATTGAGGTACGGCAAATTGCCGGTGAATACTATATTGCCGGCGGCTACAACACCTTACTGAAAATAGCAGCCGATGACACCTTATTGGCCATTAGCCCGTCAGTAAATGTTGGCGTCATTACTGATGTTGCTGAAAAAGACGGGCAACTATATCTGGCTACTTATACCGGTGTTTACAGCGCCAGCCTGACTGCATTGCAACAATACAGTAGTCTGAGCGACGTTAATCCCATCGGCTTACCTACCAGCGATATCGACGGGCTGTTTAATACCCCTTATGGCGAGTTTTACTCATTCACTTATGGAACCCGCGGACTGCTGCAGGCACTGCACGGTGATACACGTTTGTATACCGATGAATTGCATATCAGGTCGCTATTTGATGCACCATCTGGCAAGTTAGGTGTAACCTTTTTTTCTGAACTTGATGGCGTAGGTTTTTTTGATATGACCACCGGTCAGTTTGAAGCAACACTACTGGGTTATGCAGCAACACGGCTGGAGCAGTTTGCCGGTAAAGCCTATGTACATTATGGTGAAACTAGCCGTGCGGTAAGACACAATTGGCTGCTGCAAAGCGATGATATGAATAACTGGCAGCCAGTAGAACTGCCCGCAGCGGTAATGCAGGTATTAGCTATCGCCCATCCGGCACAGTGCCAGCAACTGCAATTACTGGCAAAAAGCGGTGATGCTGTTCAGGTGTTATCGGCAGCGCCGGCCGAGGCCAACTTAAACTGGCAAAGCAGCAACAGCATGGCACAGGCAAAAGGCATGGTTGCCAGTGGGCAACGCACGGTGGTATTTGCTGATAAAGCCATGTGGCTAAAAGTTGATTGCAGTAGTGACTATCAGCATTTGGATTTAACCTCGAATCTAAGTGGCGACATTTCTACCGTGCAAATTCGCACAGATGAAGTCTGGTTCGGTACTACAGACGGTGAACTGTGGCGTTATGATGGCGGTAAGTTTTACCAGCAAAAACTCACTGACAAGCCCATTCGCCAGCTGTACTTTGCTGCCGATAGCTCGCTGTATGTCGTTGCTGAGTCTTTGGTCTGGAAAACCCAATAACCCAGCATGTTTAGCGGCTTTGGCAGTTCACCAGCGTTTGGTATTCGTCAAAGGCAAAGTGATCTGTCATGCCGCTGATAAAATCCTGCACCAGACGACAACGGTAATACAGCTCCAGCGCGCTGTCGCCGTCGGCGATGTCCGCGATTGCCAGCTGGTAGGCAGCAATATGTTTATTTGGTAAGCGATGCGCCAGCCGCTGCGGTTGTGCCAGCATATAGCCTTTGTCCTGCAATAGGGCGGTAAAATCGGTTCTGGATAACAGCAGTAAGGGTTTGTAGCAGTCCAGCAAGCCGGCAATAATCCGGTAGCCCTGCAATTCCAGCGTTTCAACCTCGGGCTGGTTAAACACAAACTGCCGCGCTACCTGTTTAAAGGTGCTGGTAATGGCATGATACTGACTGTTATCTTCCAGCAAAGCCCGATTAAGCGTGCCGTGATAAACGGCATCAATATTAGCAATAAATTGCGTTGCAGCATGGCGCACCAATGGGTGGATCATCATTACGCGCAGCTTGATAAAAAAGGTTGAGGCGGTATTTACCGGCTCCGCCTCAGCGCTATCTAATGCGGCTTTAATTAGCGCGGAAAAACTGGCGCTACCGCCACGTTCGGTCTTAATTAAGCGCGCTTCTGGCTCGAGTTCAGCAAAGGCAGTATTTAGCTGATGCGCCAGTTCTTGCAGGCTGAATAAGCCTTTTTCTACTGCATCCTCAATATCGGCCAGACAGTAAGAGATGTCATCTGCCGCTTCCATGATATAGCTCAGCGGGTGGCGGCAGCCCGGCTCTGTTGCCAGCTTATGCCATAGTTGCTCAACAAATTGCTGTTCACTGTAAAAATAACCGGGTTTTTTCTGTATATAGCTAAGCCTTTGGTTTGGCTCTGGCCGGGGGCTGGTGGCACAACGGGTGTATTTCAGAATGCAGGCGGTTTGGGCAAAAGTCAGGTTCATCCGTTGCAGGCTATGTACCAGGCGAATAGCCTGCGCATTGCCTTCAAACTGCATCAGCTCTGTACTTAGCAAGGGCCACTGCACACTTTCCTGCAGCTGATGTTGTTGTGTCAGGCCTGGCAAGGCTTGACTAAACCAGCAATTGATCGCACTTTCGCCGCTATGGCCAAACGGTGGGTTACCAACATCATGTAGCAGGCAGGCCATTTCCACCAGCGACTCTATCGGCCGCTCTAAATCCACCAGGCCGAATTGCTCCAGCTGCCCTGGCGTTAAACTGCGAAAAATCGTTTGTACTATAAAGCGGCCGGTTTGCTGCACTTCCAGTGAATGCGTTAAGCGGCTGCGCACGGCGGCATTGCGCTCCAGCGGAAACACCTGGGTTTTTTGCTGCAAGCGGCGTACCGCAGCCGAGTTAATAATACGGCCACGATCACTTTCTAATGCGCTTTGCAGATCGCTGTTGCGGCTTTGCAGTGCACGTTCTGCCGTTATTTTGTTGTGAAAATCCATGCTATAACCAGCCTTTTTGTCTTGCGATGCGCGCTGCATCAATACGGTTGGCGGCGTGCAGTTTGCTGATAGCTTCTGACAGGTAATTGCGCGCCGTGCCTTCGGCTATAAACAGTGCAGCGGCAATTTCGCTGGTGCTCTTGCCGTCAGCTGCCAGCCGCAGCGCCCTGCGCTCTTTATCACTTAACGGGTCTTGCTCGCCCAGTGCCTGCAACACCAGCTCACTGTCAATTACCCGTTTACCGGCCTGCACCTGCAGCAGGGCGCTGCTTAGCTGGTCAATCGGCGCATCTTTGAGTAAAAAACCACTGACACCGGCATCAAGTGCGCGTTTAATATAACCGGCCCTGCCAAAGGTGGTAATGATGACAACCTTGGTATCAGGCAGATGCTGTTGTACATATTGCGCCAGTTCTATCCCGCTCAAACCCGGCATTTCAATATCCGTTAACAACAGGTCATAAGACTGCTGCTTTAGCAAGGCCAGGGCTTTGTCGCCGTCGGCGGCTTCGGTTATTTGGTAATCACTTTCTAACGCCAGCAATGCCGCCAGCGCGCCCCGTATCATGGCCTGGTCTTCTGCCAGCAATAGTTTCATAGCTGATGTCCTTTGGTGAGTGGCAGGGTTATCTGTACATGACAGCCTGATGTCAACGTATAGTCAACGCGGGCATTGATTGCGGCCAGCCGCTCACTGATGCCGTTCAGACCATTTCCCGGTTGCACCTCGCTGGCGCGACCGTTGTCCTGCACCGTTACCCTGAGTTCACGTTGCTGCTGTACAAAGCCTATCTGGCAGCTATTGCCATTGCTGTGGCGCAGCACGTTAGTGACCAGTTCAGTCAGCACCAGAATCAACGCCGTCTCCATACGCTGGTCCAGTGTGGGTATTTCGCCTCGCAACTCAGCAGCGAAACCGCCATCGCGCAGGCGGCTTAATAGCTTGCCGACCTCAGCTGACAAGCCCTGATGTTTATAGCCTGATACACTCTGGCGCACCTGTGACAAACTATCACGCGCTATCTGACTGAGTTCGGTCAATTGCAGTTTAGCTGCATCAGTTTGCTGTTTATCCAGCAGCCGTACCGCCAGGTCGGCTTTTAATACAATACTGGACAGCGTGTGGCCGAGAATATCATGCAGATCACGGCCAATCCGTTCCCGCTCTACCTGGGTTGCAAGCTGCTTGATTTCGTCGGCACTTTTTTGCTCTGTGCGCTGGTGCAGCAAACGCTGCCGCTCTACCCGGCCAAATAAGCTAACCCCCAGTACGATCGGAATGCCCAGGTGTAAAAAGTATGGCCAGTGAATGGTAAAAGATAGTTTTAACAGCACCAGCAATAACACCACACCGGTAATACACAACAGGTACTGGCGCAGCGGATAGGCAAAAGCAATGAAAAAACCGGCATAGGCAAACATGCTTACCGAGCCCGGATTCACCGGTGTGATCAGCGCGGCAACAGTAATAATACCCAGTACCGGCCAGTGCATTTGGCTAAAGCTGCTGCGAAACGCATTAAAGTAGCAGACTAGAAACAACACCAGAGCTGCCGCCATGCTGAGGTACTGCCACAACTGAAACGACACATTAAATAAAGGGGCGATGAAGAACACCAGGTTAATCAGGTACACCCAGCTCATTTTTTGTTCCAGCTGTGCGTTCATTACGCGAAGGCCTTTTCTGTCTGCCCAGATCCAGCCTGTAGCTTACGCCAGCGCTGTTCAAGCGTCACTATGCTTATGGCATAAATTACGATAATAATTAATGGCATAGTGATAAAGCTTAGCTCCGGCGCCAACACCCAAGCCACGGTACACAGCAGCGTGCGGGCAACGGCGTGAAACACCCCTATCCAGTGCTGAATGATCCAACCTAGCGGCAGCCACATCAGCCCGGTAAGAATGCCAACAGTAAACGGCAGCGAGCGGTAGTCGGCCAAAAAGTACGGAATAGCAATGGCATAGACTAATAACGCCATGGCGACACCATGCAAAAATAAGCTATCGAATGGGTTTTTCTGCGTTTTATCAAAGGTCATTTTCTCGCCGGTTAAGCGGGCGATAAACAGAGCAATATAAACAATGCTGCCGGTGCCGATAAACACCGCCATTACTGCCTGATACGGCGGCAGCAGCCAGCCGGTTATCGCCAGCACCGACCAGACCAGCATGCCGGTTAAAGGCATAGCCAGAAAACGTTTTTCACTAAAACATTTACGTTGTTGTTCAAGGGATGATAAAGGCATGTTCGCGTCTCCGTTTTGTTGATGCGCTCAGTATGGATGGCGCATGCTGTTAACGGCAGTGTGTTTTGTCAGCAAATTTAATGACAAATGTCATGGCACATTGATGACATCTGTTACGGGCTTTGCGATGCATGGGGCGTTAGTCTGGTTACAGCTGATTAGCAGCGATTAACTAACAGGATAAACATTATGCACAGCAAACTAAGCCGTCGTTTTAACATACTCACTGCCGCCACTATCTTTTCCGTGAGCACCTTATTTCCTATTGCTGCTTTAGCTAATAGTCATTCGCCAGCAAGCCAGGAAGTTGCCGCGCCGCAAGCTGCTTGCGCCTGTTTTAACGTTGAAGTTGTGGGCACTGGCCCGGCAATTTTGCTGCTACCTGGTGTAGCGTCATCTGGCGAGGTATGGCAAAGCACGGTCGAGGCGCTGCAGGATAAATATCAGCTGCACGTATTTACGCTGGCCGGTTTTGCCGGGGTAAAACCGATACCGATGCAAAGCTGGGGCGAAGGCTATCTGGCCACGCAACAACAGGCCATCTTAGGCTATATCGCTGCGCAACAGTTGGATAAACCAATCATTATTGGCCACTCGCTGGGCGGATACTTAGCACTGGCACTTGCTACGACAGCCCCTGATCAAGTTGGCGGCGTAATCAATGTTGATGGATTACCGGCGTTAGGGGCAATGCTTGGGCAAAGCGCAACAGGGCAAAACAACACAGCCAGCAATGCGGATAGCAAGGCACAGCCACCACGTGGCGGCTTCGACCCGATGGCAATGGCGAAAGGTATGACAAACAACGAACAATGGCAACAACGCATTGTGCAGGATATGTATCGCTCGGACGGCCAAACTTCTGGTCGGGTATTTGGCGAATTAATGCGTGCAGACTTGCGGCCACAACTGGCCAATATCCGTGTACCGGTGCTGACATTAGGTGCCTTACAAAATGGTGCGCCATACAGTACCCCCGAAAGTGTGAAAAAAAACTATGAAAATCAGCTGGCTAACGCCCCGGCACAGTTTCATAGCTTCGCATTCTCCCATGATGCAAAACATTTTATTATGGCCGATGCGCCACAGTGGATGAATCAGCAAATTAGCCGGTTTTTGGCCACAATCCCGGCCGGTAAGGAGGCGAAATGAGCACAGTAGCGGTTGACTGCAAAGTACCCAGTTGTACCGGTGTTGTTGGCATGGGGTGCACCGATGTGTTTTAACCGCATTACAGCAGAGCGGCCTTAACGGCCACTCTGTGTCTGGCAAGCTGATATCAGCTATTCTGGTAAGCGCCGGCGGAGTAAGTTAATTCGTAACTATGGCTATAAATTTCGAGGATATTACCGAACGGGTCTTCCATGTAAACCATGCGATAGGGTTTTTCTCCGGGAAAATATTCGCGTACCGGCATGCGTTGTTTACCGCCGGCTGCCACGATTTTCGCTGCCAGTCCTTCAACATCGGGGTCTTGCACGCAAAAGTGAAAGACTCCGCTTTTCCAGTATTCAAAATTATCGGCCCGTTTTTCCGCGTTGCGGAACTGGAAAATCTCGACGCCGATACGATCACCGGTGGATAAGTGGGCGATACGAAACGAGCCCCAGCCGGCACCAAACACATCCGTACACATCACACCGATGGCAGAGTTGTCTTCCGTAATTTCGGTAGCAGGCATAATCAGGTACCAGCCTAATACTTCAGTATAAAATTTAACCGCAGCGTCCAGGTCGGTTACTGATAGGCCAATATGAGAAAAATTGCGTGGGTAGATCATAAAATCCTCTGTCAGTTGCTTAACACTGCAGCAATTCTATGTCGCCAAGGTTATAATGAAAACTAAGTGCAGCTTATTAAACTGATAAGATTTCATTATGACAAATCCGCATTGGTTGCAGAGTTTACAGACGCTGGTCGCGACAGGTAGTTTCACCCGTGCCGCAGAGCAGCTGAATTTAACTCAGGCCGCAGTCAGTCAGCATATTCGTCAGCTGGAAGAGAAATACGGTATTCTGCTGATCCGCCATAGCAAGGGGGTTGAGCTGACACCTGTCGGGAATCAGGTGCTGCAATTTGCTGAAGAAGTAGCACAAGCCGGTATGCGGCTTGACCAAAGGCTGGCGGCAACCGACAGCTTACACGGAGAAGTGGGTTTGGTGACGCCGGGTAGCAGCGGTCTGTTATTGTACCCGCATTTATTACAATTGCAGCGCCAGCATCCCGGCCTGGTGATCCGGCACCGGTTTGCGCCGGATAGCGAAGTCTTGCAAGCGGTGCTGGAGAACCAATACCAGCTCGGATTACTTACCTTCAAGCCGGAACAGATCAGCCTGAATGCTGTGCCATTGGCAGAGGAGCCATTGGAGCTGGTATACCCGGCGGGGTGTAAACTACAGAGCTGGCAAGATTTAATGGCACTGGGGTTTATTGACCACCCTGATGGCAAGGCCATGGCAACGCGTTTATTAAGCCGTCATTTTCCGGCTAATCCCGGTATTGCCAGCCTGCCCTGCAGCGGTTATAGCAACCAAATCAGCTTGTTGCTGCAACCTGTAGCATTGGGCTTAGGTTTTACCGTATTACCACGCTATGCCAGGCAAGCATTTGCCGAGCCGTCACGTATTGCCGTGTTAGCGTGCCCACAGCCGGTAATAGATAAACTGTGGGCTATTCACCGCAGCGAATGGCCACTGCCGGCACGTTGTGCTCTGGTGTTAAATAGCATTAAGGCGCAGTTGCAGCTTAGTGCGGGCCAGCCACAGCGGTAATAGACGCCACTGTGGCCCTGCTCTGTCAGGCCGCAAATTGCAGGCCGTATTGATTGCCTTTTTTCCAAACACACTGGGCTGAACTCTTACCAAATCGCTCACATTCAATACTCAGGCTGTCGCCTTTTTTCAGTTCACCACTGTACTGGATCCGGGCGCCGCCGCCCTGGCTGAAATCCAGCAGCTGGCAACTGGCGGCAAATTCTTTCAGCGTTAACTGGGCTGCGGGCGTATCGTTCGCCTGAAAGCGAATTTGGCTGCGCCGGTCTGCCAGTTTATCTGCCGGCGGAAAGTCCGGGTTTTGGGGCCGATAGCTGCCGGCCGCCACACGTTGGTATACGCTGTCGTGAATGCTGACATTAATAGGCGGATCTGCCGGGTTGCCATAAATACGCCGGACGGATTCTCCCGCGCCCATTTTTTCCAGCAGTTTATAACTAAACGAGTAGGAGTTGTGCGGCTGCATGGTTAAATCGGGCTTGCACTGGGCGTCAAGATAACTGTGATTAAATTCCAGCCCCAGCGCCATTGCTTTACCCACCATCCAGCGCAAGGCAATGTCTGACAGACCACACTCTGCATAGCCACCGCCGATATCCGAATGTGCACCGGAAAACCAGCATTGTTCCATGTATTGATCTTCCTGCAGACTGCCGGTCCATAAGTCGGGCTGAAAGGGCGCGCGGCGTTCGTCCAGTGCCAGTGCATGGTAAGCATATTTAACCTGGGCACAGATGCGGGTATTAAAAAAACCTACCCAGTTGCGGGTGAATTTACCCAGCAGCGGTGTCGGCGCACCTAAAGCGCCAACAGTGTCGAACACGCCCACCATGCGGATATCGGGCCGGTAATTATCCTGGTATTGCCCGTCGGGCCTTTTGTCGGGTTCTGTGCGGTAGTAGGCGTAAGCCTGTTTTAACTTGTCCAGCGTACTTTTTTCCAGCAAGCCAACCGCATGCACCAGACCAACAAAGGCCCGGGCAGTGTAAGCACCGCGACTAAAACCGAAGGTGTAAATTTCATCGCCCAGCTGATAGTTATGAATTAAGAAGCGGTAGCAGTCGACGACATTTTTTTCCAGGCCATTACCAAAAGCCCCGCCGATGAAGCGGTCGATTTTACCGCCAGTGCCAACGCCTTGGTCATAGAATACCACCTGATGAATACCATCCGGACTGAGTGGTGAAATCGCCCGTACCATTTTGGTAACATTGGTCGGAATTTCATCGGGTTCATTCCAGGTTCCATCACAACAAATAATTATCCGTTTTGCCGCTGCCATAAATATGCTTCCTGATGCTGCCCGGCGGCACAGTTGTTGTGTCGTCGTCCGGTTGTTGCCGTGTTCATCAGTATAGTTCAGCGCTGGTTAAAAAACATACAACCCGCAGTTTCAGCTTTTTAGCTGAAACTTATCCAGCCGGTACAGGAAGGTTTTGTAGGGCAGTTGCAGCAACTTTGCCGCTCTGGCTTTATTGCCATCGGCTTGACGCAGCGCCTGCTGCAGGCAGTCGCGCTCATGTTGCTGCCAATTCAACCCGGTAGCGGGCAGCGTAAAGCCAGCGCTGGCTGGCGTTTCATTCAGACCATCCAGTAGCTCCTGCTCGTCTGCCAGCAGCGTAAAACGTTCAATGCAGTTTGCCAGCTGACGCACGTTGCCTGGCCAGGCATAATCCATTAGCCGTTTTAACGTGGCTTTACTCAATTCGGGTAGCTGCAGCTGGTATCGCTGCTGGTTTAAGTTAAGGAAATGCCGGATCAGGCGCGGAATATCTTCGCGTCGCTCACGCAATGCCGGCATATGAATGGGTACGACATTCAGCCGGTAGTATAGATCTTCGCGAAAACGGCCTTGCTGCACCGCTTGCGCCAGATCCTGATGGCTGGCAGCGATCAGGCGGATATCGAGGCTGATTTCACGATTACTGCCCAGCCGCGTGACTTTTCCTTCCTGCAGCAGCCGCAATAATTTTGCTTGTAAATTTAACGGCAATTCTGCCACTTCGTCCAAAAAGATCGTACCGCCGCTGGCGGCTTCAAACTTGCCCGCTTTAGCCTGATGCGCACCCGTGAAAGCGCCTTTTTCACTACCAAATAGCTCGGCTTCTGCTAACTGCTCAGGGATAGCACCGCAGTTTATCGCAATAAAGGCGCCACTGCTGCGCGCAGATAACTGATGTATTGCCCGCGCCGCCAGCTCTTTACCGGTACCGCTTTCACCGCTAATCAAGATAGACGCATTGCTATGAGATACCCGGTTGATCCGGCTGAATAATGTCTGCATACAGGGCGCGTTGCCAATTAAGTCAACCAGCTGACGCTGCTCGCTGAGTTGCTCTGTCAGCTGGCGGTTTTGTTGACGCAAGTTGCGGGCGTTTAGCCCCTTCGCCACGGCCAGTAATAACTCCTGCCGTTTAAATGGCTTGGCTAGGTAGTCATCTGCACCGGCCTGAATAGCTTCAACGGCGTGACTGACGGAGCCATAGGCTGTCGCGACGACGAACCCCAGCTCAGGCATATTGCGGCGCACATACTGCAGGATCTGCTGGCCGCTGCCATTACCCAGTTTCCAATCGCTGAATACCAGCGCCAGTTGCGGCTGTTGTTTTAGCAACACAATGGCGGCTTCGACGCTGTCAGCTGCAATGACCTGATATTGCTCTGCCTGCAGCAACTGACAAACTAACTGACGTTGCTGGGCATCATCTTCTACCACCAGTAATGCAGGTTGCATGGCTGCTATTCCCCGTTACCAAAACTTAATTGCACGCAGCAACCACCCTGTGGCTGATTGCTGATGTCAATGTGCCCCTGATAATGCCTCTGCATCAGCCGCTGTGCAATGTACAACCCCATGCCTGCACCTTCTGCTTTGTCGGAGCAATGCGCACTAAACAGATTGGCGGCGATATCGGCTGACAACCCCGGGCCCTGATCACATATCTGGATCTGCGCACTGGCGGTGTTGCTTAATGTTATGCCGATAAGGCCATTGTCGGGTGAGGCCTCTACGGCATTGCTCAGTATGCTGTGTAAAATGCTGCGTAATTCTGACTCTGCCGCCGGCACAATTACATCGCTGTTTGCCTCCAGTGTAAATTGCACCTTGGCGGTACTGAATTCCAGCAACAGATCATGCAGTATGGTGCGGCAGGACACCGGCTTGCTGCGGTCGATATCATCACAGCTTAGCGTTAACAACGCAGTGAGGCTGCGGTTAATTTGCTGCATTTTTTGTTCAGCAACTTCACTTAACTGACGTCGCATGTCAGCGTCAGCACTGGTAGCGACCTGCTCGAGTAACAGGGTCAGGGTGTGTATCGGGTTGCGCAGTGCGTGTACCATGCCTCTGCTCACTTCACCCAACTCAACCAGATGCTGCTGTTGCTGCAGTTGCCGGCTTTGCTGGGCATGTTGCTGTAACCGCTCACTCATTTGATTAAATTGTTCACTGACAAACTGGTATTCACGTAAACCGCTGGTGGGCACCTGGGTACCCAGCTGGCCTTGTTGCAGGCGCCGAAAGCCCAGTACCAGCTGGTTCAGGGGTTGAATAAAGCGGTTTGCCAGCCACAGGGCCAACATCAGGGCGATAGCAGTAGAGGCGGCAATAAGCAGCAGTGTGTATTGCATAAACTCAGCAATTAATGGGTTGACCCGTCTTTCACGCTCAATGTGCACGGTGCCGGGCGTAAATGCTGCGTCGCGCTGGGTCAGCACCTGATGCAAGGTGTGTTGCAACCGGGTATCCAACGTATCCAGACTCAGGCCTGCTTCGCCTTTTAGCTCAATGATTCTAACTTCCTGTCGCAGTGGTTCCGGCTGTGCTGCAGAAGCAGGATCCACAGTTGTTGGCTGTGGTTGCAATTGCTTGGCGGTCATTGCCAGCACGACCTTGGTCAGCTCTGTCGTTTCGCGGTTAATCTCCTGTTCCAGCTTCTGGTTAAAGCCATAAATCAAGGCAGACTGGCTTAGCGCCATCAATAACAACAGGGCGGTAATACCGATAAAAAGACTAAGCCGGATAGACATCACTATACTTCCTGAATTAACGCATGAATAAGCAGTACTACAACTATAGTGCCAGCAATGTATAAAATTAAACATCAATTAAAACAGCGGGTTGGTGCGGTGACAAACGGCCGGCACGGCTGGGTATCCCGATATCAGTATGTTAGTCTGCTGATATCGGGATATTATCAGTGCGCCGGCGCCGCGGGGATTTGCTAAGTTACTAATATATATTAATAAATAAAGTTGGCACTGATCTTCCAATAACCACACTGACTCTTTACGAGCGACACTGACATGCAATAGTACAGTGACAACCTAATCAACAGGAGCAATACAATGCATATATTCGCTATTTTTGGCCGCAGTGTGCTGGGTTTGGCCACACTGGCAACCGCCGCTATGGCAACGGCAACCGAGGTCGAACTGGATATTACCCAGCTCGATGGTAAGACCAAAATTGTCTGGCAGAACGACGGTAAAAGCCGGCAATGGCAATTCGACAGCGTTGACTTGAGTAACACCGCCGCGCTTGAGCAGGCTTTTGCTGATTTACCGGCCGAGCAGCGGCAGCAACTTATCGCCGAGCTAACTGCATTGCCAAAACTAACTGCGGAGGGGGCGATGCCGGAAGATGATAGCGGCGCAGTTAAAAAACGCATCATTAAAAGGGTGGAGCGCGCGGGCGGTGAGCAACATAAAGTCGTCATGCTACACAAAGGGCAGGCACATAACGACTTTGAGTTGTTAAAGACACTGCTACAGGATGCCAGCCTCAGTGCTGAGCAATTGCAGCAATTACAGGCGGTATTAGACAGCAAGCGTTAATAGCCGGGGCATAGCGCATTGTTGCGCTATGCCGGCTTATTTATCCGTCAGGTTTCTGGCTTTATAACAATTGCGCCTGATACAGAAACAGCAGTACCAGCACCGATAACAGCTTGGTATAGATAACAATCCAGACGCTGTCTTTAAAGTCGGCAGCGGTGGCGCGCATCAGCAGGTAAATATAGGCAACCAGCCCCAGCAGCCAGCCATAATTGGGCAGCAGTGATATTGCCGACACCGCAAACACAATAGATAGCAGTACTTTTAACTCGGCTTTTACCCATGCCAGGCGGCTGGCCAGGTACATGCAGCAGGACGTTAATATTACATCCAGTGCAAACATAATTGCGGTGACGCCCATGCGGTATTCTTATTCTGCATTACATCGGCGCTAAGGCTAATACATTCATGCGGTATTAGCAATTTACGCGACAGCTTTGCCGTCGTTGGCCGGCAAATATCCTTAGCTTAACAGTGACATTCCTTAGTCTGTCAGACAGCCTTTGCGCGCGCTTAGGTTGCGTTGAATACTGTGTACAACTTAAGCAAATAGTGAAGGCAATAATGAACATGGAAAAAGAAATCAAAATTTTACGCGGCGCCGTTATTGCAAGCCTGGCGTTGTCAGCGGTCGCGTTAGCGGGCAGCATGCAACAGAATACTGACGGCCAGTTTGAAAACTTATCGGTACAGCGGCTAAATATTGTTGAAGCCGACGGTACCATCAAACTGCTGCTGACGAACACGGCGCGTTTTCCGACAACTGAACAGGTAAATGGCAAAGTACTAAACGAAGATCGGAAAAAGCGCTCAGGTATGTTGTTTTTTAACGAAGAAGGTATTGAGGCGGGCGGCTTTATTTATGACGGCAGTAAAAATGCGCAGGGCCACAGTGCCGGCATGTCGCTGACGTTTGATAAATACGACGGTGATCAGGTGATGCAATTGCTTACCGTAGATGAAAAACGTGGTGATAAACGGGTTATACGCTCAGGTTTGTCATTTAACGACCGGGCAGAGTTTGAGACGCAGGACGGTACCCGTCAGATCATGGCAGAATTGGCGAAAATTACCGATGAGGCCGAGCGTGATAAGAAAATATCGGACTATGAACAGCAAGGCCTGATTGGCGGCGCGCCTCGGATCCTACTGGGTAAAACGTCGGCACAGAATAATGGCTTATTTCTGTTTGCTAAAGATGGTTCTCCCAGAGCGATGTTTTTTGTTGATGCGCAAGACCAAGTGCAGTTACAGTTCCTCAATGCCAGCGGCGAAGTGACACACTCTTGGTCGGCAGCAGGCAAACAATAACAGACTCATGGCGCATACCTGCGCCCTTTCGTCAGCCAGGGATGCCATCCAACCTATGTATCAGCGCTTATTAACTTATTTACAGCTGGACCGAACCTTTTTGCTGCTGATTTTTTTATTCAGTTATTTTCTGGTGATCAGTAACCGGGTTCGTGCCGGCATGTTGTCCTGGTATACCTTTACGCCCGAGGGGCCGGTGATGCAGTTTTGTTCCGCGCTGCTTATCTTCTTGCTAATGCGTTTCTGGTTGAACCGATACAACAGCAGCGACGCGCAGCCACTTAGCTGGCAACAATATAGCGGCATTTTTATGATCACCCTGCTGTGTTATCTGGCATTTAACAATGGTATCGGTTTATTAGTCGCCGCACTGTTTGGCAATATTGCCCGCAACTTTACTGCCGAGACGTTGTTACAGGCTAATATCAACGATATTTTCAGTGCCATACTTTTTGCCGGCATTTACCTGGCGTATTCCCATAGAAAACAGGCAGAACACTACCGCCAGCAGTTAGCGGACTTTGCGCAACAGGTATCGCAATTAAAAATTCAGCAGTTAAAAGCCCAGCTCAATCCCCATTTTGTGTTTAATGCCCTCAATACGCTGGACGAGTTGATTAGCACTGATACGACACGTGCCAGCGCATACCTGCATGATTTTTCCGCGTTGTTTCGGCTCTCGATGCAAAATGCCGAGCAGCAACTGGTCAGCCTGTCGCAGGAGTTAGCCTTTGCCCGGCATTATTTTCAGCTGATGCAAACCAGGCTGGGAGAGGGATATCAGCTCGATATTGAGACTATTGATAACGCCGCGCATTTTTTTCTACCGCCCTTTACGTTGCAGCTATTGCTGGAGAATGCTTTAGTGCATAACTATGGCTCTGTGGTTAAGCCATTGACGGTGCAAATTCAGCTGCAGCACCACGGATTAACGGTGAGTAATCCGCAGCAAGCTAAAAACAGTGCGCACAGCAATGGCATTGGCTTAGCTAATCTATCAAAACAGTTTTTATTTCTTACAGGTAAAAACATCAGCATTATTAATGATGCAGAGCGCTTTGCTGTGTGTTTGCCGTTGCTGCGGGAGGCGCCTAATGTTTAACGTTGTGATCGTGGAAGACGAACCACTTGCTCGCAGTAAATTAAAACGACTGTTACAGGAATTGCCTGATAGTGTGCAGGTGATTGCTGAGCTAGGTAGCGTGGCAGAAGTAGATAGCTGGCTGCAAACCGGTGCCCGGGCCGATCTGATTTTTTCTGATATCGAGCTTAGTGATGGCAATGTGTTTCAGGCTTATCAGCGTCATACACCGTCATGCCCGGTTGTTTTTATTACCGCTTATGACCAATTTATGCTGTCAGCCTTTGATACTCACGGTATTGCTTATTTATTAAAGCCGTATAACAGCGAAAAACTGCAACAGGCCTGGCAGAAATTCCGCCAATTAACCGCATCGAAAGTGCCGGCTGCAGCCGATGCCCTGGCACAACTGCAGTCACTGCTGCACAATTTACCCGCGCAACAGCCGGCTTATACCAGCCGTATTCCCATCCGGCAGCAGCAACAGATTTACTTTCTGGATGTAGCCGATATTACCTGTGTGCAGGCCGATGGCAGTTTAATTATGGCGTATGACAGCACCGGCAAGCGACACTATCTGCCTTATGCTTCATTGCAGGCTGCGGAAGTCGCGCTGGATCCGGCGCGGTTTTACCGCATCAACCGCAGCGAGCTGGTGCAAAGCCAATTTATCGCCCGTTTAGAGCGCTATTGTAAAAACACCCTGACGGTGTATTTGCGTTGTGGCATGCAACTTAAAACCAGTCAAAGCCGCACCAGCGGTTTTAACCGCTGGCTGGGGTTATAAGCATTAGCCAAAACTTAGCACCAGGCTAATGATTACGCCGCTAATAAACAGCTGCACCAGGCAAAAGCCCATAATGTCTTTGGCTTTAAGCCCGGCAATGGCCAGAACCGGTAAGGCCCAAAACGGCTGGATCAGGTTGGTCCAGGCATCGCCCCAGGCGACGGCCATGGCGATGCGGCTGACGTCGGCCCCCAGCTCCAGCGCGGCCGGCAGCATCACCGGCGCCTGTACCGCCCACTGCCCGCCGCCAGAGGGTACAAAGATATTCACAATACCGGCACTGATAAAACTCCAGAAAGCCAGGCTATCAGCCGTGGCGAAGCTGACAAACCACTGCGACATACTCTGCGCCAGACCCGACTGCAGCATAATAGCCATAATACCGGCATAAAACGGAAACTGAATAACAATGCCCGCGCCGCCTTGTATCGCCTGTTGCAGGCTATGTAATAAGCGCCGTGGCGTACCGTGCAATACAATGGCGAAGAACAAAAACATAAAATTAACTATGTTCAGGTTCAGGCCACCGCCCTTACCAAAGTACTGCACTAAATAGCCGATACCGGCAAAACCCACAATCCACGCCAGCAGCATGCTGTTTTCCAGTTTATCGGCCGGGCGGGCATTGGCGGTATTTAGCGTGGCATTGTCTTGCAGCACAGCGGGGTCGACATAGACGCTATCGCTGTGCTTTGGCAGCATTAACCGGTTTACCAAAGGCACCGCAATAAACAGCAATGCCACTAACAGCAGGTTAAAACCGGCAAAAATAGTTTCGCTGGTAGGAATAACGCCAATTTGCTCGCTTCTAAAATGGCCGGCTGTGGCAATGGTTAACGGGATTGAACCGGCTAAACCGCCATGCCAGACAATA
>JBFKFH010000042.1:0-17247 GCA_041618685.1 Rheinheimera sp. | reverse complement strand
GGCCCTAAAGCATTGATTGATATAACCCCCAGCCGGGATTTTGCTGCTATGTATCCGGCTGTGATAGCAACGGGCTGCGACATTATCAGCGCAAACAAGCAAGGCGTTACGTTACCAGCCGCCGAATATCGTCAAATCCAACAAGCGTTAGCACGGCATAAGCGGCAGTGGTTCAGTAATACTGCCTGCGGTGCGGGCATTCCGGTGCAGCGTACATTGCAGGAGTTACGTAGTGCCGGCGATAACATTATCGAAATCAGCGGCATTTTTTCCGGCACCTTATCCTGGTTGTTATGTCAGTTTGACGGCAGCAAGCCATTTTCAGCGTTTGTCCTGGATGCGCAGCAAGCCGGCCTGACAGAGCCAGACCCCAGAGATGACTTATCAGGCAAAGATGTGCAACGCAAGTTATTGGTGCTGGCCCGGGAGCTGGATGTGCAATTGGAGTTAGACGATATTGCGTTAGACCCACTGTTGCCTGACGGGCTGGAACATGGCAGCTGGCAAGATTTCTGGGCGCAGCGTGCTGTGCTGGATGATGTGATGGCGAAGCGATATGCCAGGGCGCAGCAAAGTAGCACCGTGCTGCGTTACGTTGGCAGCCTTGCACTGAAGGACAGTAAGGCGCGGGCTAGTGTTTCGTTGCAGCAGGTTAATGCGCAGCATCCATTAAAGGCGATAGCGCCCTGTGACAATGTGTTTGTTATTCGTTCAGCCTGGTATGACATTAATCCATTGGTATTAAAAGGGCCCGGCGCCGGGCGGGTGGTGACGGCAGGGGGCTTACATGCTGACCTGGCGATACTGGTACAGCAAATCGCCCAAGCGGCAAGCCAGCAAGCATTGCTGGCGTAATAGAAAGAGATTCGATATGGCATTTGCAAATGCACAATATTTAGACGCGATAAACCGTAATCTGCAGGAAGTTGAAGGCAAGGTTAACGTCAGTTTTGAATTCTTCCCGCCAAAAACAGCGCAAATGGAGCAAACGCTATGGCAGTCTATTGAGCGGCTGGCGCCGCTGGCACCGGCATTTGTATCGGTAACGTATGGCGCTAATTCCGGCGAACGCGATCGTACTCACGACATTATTAAATCGATCAAGCAGCGTACCGGCCTGATTGCTGCACCGCACCTCACCTGTGTTGACGCATCAAAAGATGATTTGATTGGTATTGCCAAAGACTACTGGCGCAATGGCATCCGGCATATCGTTGCACTGCGTGGCGATCTGCCAGCTGGAAGTACAGGCAAGCCCGATTTATATGCGGCTGACTTAGTTGAAATTCTGCGTTCAGTGGCTGATTTTGATATTTCGGTCGCGGCCTACCCCGAAGTGCATCCGGAGGCACCTAACGCACAATTTGACCTGTTAAACCTCAAACGTAAAGTAGAGGCTGGCGCGTCGCGGGCAATTACACAATTCTTCTTTGATATTGAAAAGTTTCTGCGCTACCGCGACCGCTGTGCTGCTATTGGTATCGATGTGGATATTATTCCGGGCATTTTGCCGGTTACCAATTTTCAGCAATTACAAAAGTTTGCTGGTTTGACTAACGTTGCCGTGCCGCAGTGGATGCATAAAGCCTTTGATGGACTGGGAAACGATGCAGCGACACGCAATCTGGTGGGCGCCAATATTGCTATGGAAATGGTAAAAGTGCTGAGTAGGGAAGGCGTCGATCATTTTCACTTTTACACGTTGAACCGGTGTGAGCTCAGCTATGCTATTTGTCATTTGCTGGGGGTAAGGCCCCAGCTAGCGGTATAGGTAGCGCGATGTCAGATACAGTGTCGTAACATACCCGTTGCAGCCCGGACAAATGCTCGGTTGGCGCTGACGGTTATTTGCGGTAACCTGAACGGTAGCTTTGCGCAGGCAAAGGCTCAATGATCAGGGACGCGTAGTAATGTGTGATGTATCAGACTCAGGCTCAATGGCAAGCTGGGCAACTAAACTGACGAGCAGGCTGGCACTGCTGTGCCTGCTGCTGGTCGGCTGCAGTTTTGCTAATGCGGCCGTCCCCGCTAAATTGACAGACTATTTTCAGGAAAGCTGGACTACCCGTGACGGCCTACCCCACAATACAATTAACAGTATTAGTCAAAGTGCTGATGGCTATTTATGGCTGGCGACCTGGGAAGGTGCTGCCCGCTTTAACGGTCGCGATTTTGAGGTATTTGGCCGGGGTGAGCAAACAGGCTTACCCGATTCGGGTATCAGAACACTTAATAAAGACCGCGCCGGCAACCTGCTGCTGGCAGGCTCACGTGGTGGAGTTAGCAAACGAACGCCAGTTGGCTGGCATAGCTGGCCGCCATTTAATGTGCTGCTCAATGCTGTAACAGAAGATAAACAAGCTAATCTGTGGTTAGCCAGTGAAGGACAGGGGCTGTTCAGTCATCGCACAGATGGCAGCCGGTTGCAACTGACCACCGCACAGGGCTTACCCAGCGATGTGGTACATAGCTTACTCTCTGATAGCGATGGCCGCTTGTGGGTAGGCAGTGGCCGCGGCCTTAGCTGGATAGACACAAACTCTGCCGCGGCAGAAATTCATAACCTTGATGCGTTACCGCCAGTACCGGTATTTGTTCTTAAGCCTTATGGCGACAGTATACTTATTGGTACCGAGCGTGGTTTGTTTCGCTATCAGCAAGGTAAAGTTGAGTTGTTTTCCACCGCACTAAATAACATACCCGTGTCGGCACTACTGGTACAGGATCAGCAGATCTGGATTGGTACTACCGACCGTGGGTTATTGCGTTACAGCGAACGGGGACTGGAACGGCTCAGCATGAGCGGAGGCTTGCCGAATAACCGTATTTTGTCGTTGTATCTGGATAGAGAAAAAAGTGTCTGGGTTGGCACAAATGGCGGATTATTTCGTCTGCGCGATGCGCCTTTTGTGACATACACGATGGAGCAGGGGCTTGCCGGCAATTATGTCAGGGCCGTGCTGTCACACAGTGATAGCAGCATGTGGGTAGGCACCAGCCAGGGTATTAGCCGTTACGCCGGTGGTAGCTTTGAAAAAATTGACCTCTCTGCTGTCAGCGCCGGGCAATCAGTACTGAGTTTGACGGAAGCGGATAACGGTGGTGTGTGGATAGGAACCTATACCGATGGTGTATTACGCTATCAGGATGGCAACATTAGCCGGGTGTACAACCGGGAAAACGGTATTTTAGCGAATGAAGTCCGGGCAATAGTGCAGGACAGCGGCGGTAATTTGTGGGTTGGTAGTGCTCAGGGCCTGAATTATATCACTACCGATGGGATCGCGCGTTTTGGCAAAGCAGAAGGGTTACCGACTTTGTTTGTCATGGCGTTGCACCTGCATAAAGATGGCAGATTGTTTATTGGCACCGGAGGTGGAGTTGCGATAAGGCAACCTGATGGCACCATAGCGCCGTTAGATTTATCTGCATTCGATGACGCCGAGTATGCATTTGGCTTTGCTGCCGATCCTGTTACCGATATTCTCTGGATGACAACAGATCGCGGTCTGGTCGCTTACAACCTGACGACTGGCCAGGTGCAGATGCTGGGGCGCAATGTTGGTCTGCCGTTCGATAAAGTGTTTCAGACGGTGGTGGATAACGAGCACAATCTCTGGCTTAGCAGCAACAGAGGTATTTTACGCTTAGATCGGCAGCAGATAGATCAGGTGCTGGCAGGTACCCGCGCCGCACTGGATTATGAGTTGTTTGGTGAAAGTGATGGCATGCAAAGTGCGCAGGCAAATGGTGGTTCTATGCAGGCTGCGGCCATGGCTGCTGATGGCGAGGTATGGTTTGCAACCTCTAACGGGGTTAGCACCGTATTGCCCACCATACTAAAACGGTTTGCAGCCAATATCCCCCCGGTTGTGATCGAGGGCCTGAAAGTTAACGGTACCGCGGTGACCTTGCAGCCGCAGTTGCAGCTACAAGCCGATACCAGCCGGATAGAACTACAGTATGCGGGGCTGGGCTATATTATGCCACAGCGCATTCAATATCAGACTAAACTGCATGGTTTTGACGCCGACTGGGTAGCCAGAGGCAATCATAGTTCAGCCGAATATACTAATTTACCACCAGGCCGGTATCAGTTTTCGGTTAAAGCGGCGTATCCGCAGGGCGGGTGGAGCGAACAGGAAGCTGCTTTTAGTTTTATCATCACGCCTTATTATTGGCAGCGGCCGTTGTTCTGGTTTAGCGTAGCAGTACTGTCTTTATTACTGGCCAGTTTGCTATTGCGTTGGCGGCTGCGCATATTACACCAGCGTGAACAATTACTGCGCCAGCAGGTAGCGGAAAAAACCGTTGAGTTACAACAGCAAACAGATCATCTGCGTGCGGTGGATAAAGACCGCACCACCTTGTTGGAACAGATAAAAATTCAGGCTCAGGAGTTTGAGTTGCAGGCGAGGCGTGACACCTTAACCGGTTTAGCTAATCGTCGGGCATTTGATGAAGCGCTGGCGCGCGAATGCGCCCGGGCCCGTCGTGCGCAATTACCGCTGTGCCTCGTCTTACTCGATATTGATCACTTTAAACGGGTTAACGATACCTATAGTCATGGTGTAGGTGATGAGGTGCTTAAGTTAGTGGCAGCTGTTATCTGCCAGCATTGCCGAACCGACGACACCGTTGCGCGTTGGGGAGGCGAGGAGTTTGCTATCTTGTTACCAAATACCACAGAGCAGCATGCCGCTGAGATATGTGAGCGCATTCGTATGGCGGTGGCAGACATTGATTGCTCATTAATTTCGCCTGAGCTTCATATCACCGCCAGCATGGGTATTGCAGGTTATGCCGGCGAATCGCAGCATGACAAATTATTATCCCGTTCAGATAGTGCTTTATATGAAGCAAAGCAGTCTGGCCGTAATCGTATCCAGGTTGCATTAACGAATTAATTAACTTTATTTTTGTATAAAAATTCATAAAAACAGCATAATAATTCTTGAAACTGCATGGCGGCCAGTCTACACTAGCGGCTGTTTCGTGCTATACCTATAAGCTATTTATTGCCAGAGAGCGGTATCGAATGTTATCAACTGAAAAATCCCCTTTAGTTCGCAGTGTAGTACTTGGCGCTGCTGGTTACAGCGGTGCTGAACTAGCGATCATTTTAGCGCGCAACCCCTATTTTGAACTGTGCGGTGCCTATGCTTCGGCGGGGCGCAGTGCTGAGCCATTTTCGTCGTTATATCCGCGTTACAAGCAGCAGTTGGATATTTTAGTGCAGCCGTGGCAAGACGGGTTGGCTAGTACTTTAAAAGGCCAGGTCGATGTTGCATTTCTGGCCTTACCACATGAAGCCAGTGAGGCAGTAACACCTTTACTGCTGGCGCAGGGCATAGATGTAGTGGATTTATCCGGCGCGTTTCGTTTAAAGCAGCCAGAACTGTATCCGCAATATTATGGCTACGAGCATCAACATCCAGAATTGCTGCAAGAAGCTGTTTATTCTTTGATGGAGTGGCAACAATCGCCGTTGCCAAGGTTAATCTCTGTGCCGGGGTGTTATCCCACAGCGTGCACGCTGGCATTGTTACCTTTGTTAAAAGCCGGCCTGGTGGCAGACCAATGTATTCCGGTAATTAATGCAACCAGCGGCGTATCGGGTGCTGGCCGCAAAGCGGCACTGAATACCTCATTTTGCGAAGTGGGCCTGAATGCTTACGGTTTCTTTAAGCATCGTCATCGTCCTGAGATTGAGCAAAACCTAGGCCGTAAAGTGGTATTTACACCGCATCTGGGTAATTTTAAACGCGGTATTCTCGCCACTAGCGTTGTAACGCTCAAAGCTGGTATTTCTGCGGCGCAAGTCAGTAACGCTTTTACCTCTGCGTACGGTGACAAAGCGCTGGTACGCTTGGTTACACACTCACCCAATGTGGCTGATGTGGCGGGTACACCCTATTGTGATATTTATTGGCAGCAGGATGGTGAGCAGCTGGTGGTTGTTTCGGCTATCGATAATTTGTTAAAAGGTGCTGCTGCACAGGCAATGCAAGCGGCAAATGTGAGGTTTGGCAAACCGGAAACTGCAGGTTTGTTCGTCGGGGGTGGTGAATGAATCAGACTCCTTTAGTACTGAAGATGGGCGGACGGCTACTACAGGATGACAAAGCCCTGGATGCGCTGCTGACAGTGTGTGCACAACTTAAGCAACAGTATCCATTGGTGTTGGTGCATGGCGGTGGTGATCAGGTTGACCAATGGCTGGCAAAGTTCAATTTTCATACCGAAAAACTGGATGGTCAGCGGGTTTCTCCTGCTGAGCAAATGCCGGTCATTGCCGGGGCCCTGGCGGGTGCTGTCAATGCTCATATGGTTGCTAGGGCGTCACTTCAGGGGTTAAACCCAGTGGGTTTAACATTAGCGGCGGGTGGTAGTTGCCGCTTTGAATTGAACACCAAACTCGGCGCGGTTGGCGTGGCAAAGCCTCAGGATAACGCCTTGCTTACCAGTTTGCTGGCAGGAGGCTTTACGCCGGTATTCTGTTCTATTGGTCATGGTGAACACGGCCAGTTATTAAACGTGAATGCAGATCTGGCGGCAGCGGCTATCTGTCAGCTTGTGCAAGGTCAGCTGGTCTTGTTAACCGATGTGCCGGGCATCTTAGACGGTGATGGCCAATTAATTTCAGATCTTAACTCGGCGCAAGCGGCTGACCTGGTACAGCAAGGTATTATTAAGGGCGGCATGAAGGTCAAGCTGGATGCTGCGCTGGATACAGCCCAGGCTCTGCGACGAAGTATTACCGTTGCAGGCTGGCAACAGCCAGAAGATTTATTAAATTTGATGCGGCAGCAAGCAGTCGGCACGCGCATCGTCAGTTAGTCCCCTAAACAAGGATGCCGCATAGCCGGCAGTTCGATTGAAATGAGTAAACTGAAACAACTTTTGAGTCTGGGTGAATTAAACCCGGCCGAGCTGAAAGATTTGCTTGAGCTGGCGCTGGACGTGAAGCAGCAGCCGGCAAAATACAGTCAGGCGCTGGCTGGCAAAAGCATAGCATTGATTTTTGAAAAGCCCTCACTACGCACCCGGGTCAGTTTCGACGTGGGTATCTATAAGCTAGGTGGTCACAGTGTGTACCTGGATCAGCAGAACGGTGCGATGGGCAAACGTGAAACCGTGGCAGATTTCGGCCGTAATCTGGCCTGCTGGACTGATGCCATAGTAGCGAGAGTTTTTTCGCAGCGTACGCTGGAGCAACTGGCGCAAGCCAGTCATAAACCGGTAATTAATGCATTGAGCGACGCCTATCATCCATGTCAGGCGTTAGCCGATTTATTGGCATTGAAAGAGCGTTTCGGTGATTTGACTAAAGTGCATTTAGCCTACGTTGGCGATGGCAATAATGTGTGCCATTCACTGATGATTGGCGCGGCATTGAGTGGCATGAAAATGACAGTGGTCACGCCAGATGGGTTTGCGCCCAGCTCGGATGTATGGCAGCAGGTACGACAGATTGCAGCTGACACCGGTGCCCAGCTGCTACACAGTGCTGAGTTATCTGCCGCAGCAGGTGCTGATGCAATCTACACTGATACCTGGCTGTCGATGGGCGATAAAGCTGATCCGGCGCTGATTGCAGCGACTTTCAGGCCTTATCAGATTAATGCTGCTGTAATGCAACGTTTAGCAGTAACGTATTTTATGCACTGTTTACCAGCGCACCGTGAACATGAAGTCACCAGTGATGTACTCGATAGCGACGCGTCACTTGTTTTGCTGCAAGCGGAAAATCGCATGCATGCCCAGAATGCCGTATTAATCAGTTTATTTGCGTGAGGATATTATGAGTATTAAAAAAGTTGTTTTGGCTTATTCCGGCGGGTTGGACACGTCTGCCATAGTGCCGTGGTTAAAAGACAATTATAACTGTGAAGTTATCGCCTTTGTCGCCAATGTAGGGCAGGGTGATGAAGAGCTGGCTGGCGTTGAGCAAAAGGCGATTAAATCGGGTGCCAGTTCTTGCCATATCGTCGACCTGCGCGAAGAGTTTGTTAAAGAAGTCATTTACCCAACGCTGAAAACGGGCGCAGTTTACGAAGGCCAGTATTTGCTGGGTACATCAATGGCGCGTCCGGTAATTGCGCGGGCGCAGGTAAACTTGGCGCTGGAGCTTGGAGCGGATGCGTTATGTCACGGTTGCACCGGTAAAGGTAATGATCAGGTACGGTTTGAAGGCGCCTTTGCTGCTTTGGCACCACAGCTAAAAGTGATAGCACCGTGGCGTGAATGGCAGTTTAATTCGCGTCAGTCATTGCTGAACTATCTGGCAGAAAAAAATGTTCCTACAACAGCTTCGGCTACAAAAATTTATAGCCGTGATGCGAACCTGTGGCATATCTCACACGAAGGGGGCGAATTGGAGAACCCATGGTGTGAGCCGTCAGATCAGGTGTGGATGTGGACTAAATCACCAGAGCAGGCACCCGATCATGCTGCGTATATTGAACTGAGTTTCGCCAACGGCGAATTGGCGAAGATAAACGGTACCCCGATAGCCCCTGTTGCTGCGATAGAGCTGTTAAACGAAATTGGTTCAGAACATGGTGTTGGCCGGATTGATATTGTTGAAAACCGTCTGGTGGGTATGAAGTCACGCGGTTGTTATGAAACGCCGGGCGGCACCATTTTAATGGCTGCATTAAAAGGCTTAGAGGCGCTGGTTTATGATCGCAGCTCGCTGAAATATCGTGAAGAGGTCGGGTTGGAGTTTGCGCAGCTGGTGTACGACGGCCGTTGGTTTACGCCGTTAAAGGATGCATTACTAGCGGCTGCCTCTTCGCTTGCTGAGCAATTAACCGGTGATGTCGTGATCAAACTGTATAAGGGCAATGTTACTGTTGCTAAGCGGCGTTCACCAAACTCGTTATATTCTGAGGCTTTTGCAACGTTTGAAGGCGATGAGGTGTACAACCAGAAAGATGCTGCCGGCTTTATTCGTTTGTACAGCCTGGCCAGCCGGATCAGAGCTTTACACCAGCAACAACAGGATTAAGCACTATGGCAATGTGGGGTGGACGCTTCCAGGAAGCAACGTTAGCAGAGTTTCGTGAGTTTAATGACTCGCTTAGCTTTGATTATTTGCTGGCCCAGCAAGACATTCAGGCTTCCAGAGCCTGGGCACAGCAGCTGGCTCAGGCCAGTATCATTAGCCAGGACGAGGCGACGCAACTGGATAGTGCGCTGGCTGATCTGGCGGTGGCAATTGACGCTGATCCCAAGTTGCCTTTGCATACCAGCGAAGAAGATATTCACAGCTGGGTTGAAGCTCAGCTCACTGTAAAGCTGGGAGACGTCGCAAAAAAACTTCATACCGGGCGCAGCAGAAACGATTTGGTAGCGACCGATTTACGGCTATGGAGTAAGTTGAATGCCCAACATGTTCGGCAGTCATTGCTGGCAGCGATTGCATCATTGCTGGCATTTGCCGACCGTGCTGGCACTGCTGTAATGCCAGGTTTCACGCATTTGCAACGCGCACAGCCGGTATTAATCGCCCATTGGGCGCTGGCTTATGTCGAAATGTTTAAACGCGATCTTAGCCGGCTAGATGATGCTTTGGCCCGACTGGACGTTTGTCCACTGGGTTGTGGCGCACTCGCTGGTACCGGTGTTGCGGTAGACCGAGAGCAGCTGGCTCGGAAACTTGGCTTTGCCAGTGCGGCGCTGAACAGTCTGGATGCAGTGTCAGACAGGGATTACGTGGTAGAGCTTTCTGCCACCGCCAGTATCTGTATGACGCATTTATCCCGCCTGTCAGAAGATGTGATTTTCTTTTGCTCAGGTGAGGCAGGTTTTTTCAAATTGGGGGATGCCATCAGCTCCGGTTCATCGCTGATGCCGCAGAAGAAAAACCCCGATGTATTTGAATTACTGCGTGGTAAAACCGGCCGTGTGTTGGGACACTTAGTGGCAATTTTGCATGTGCTTAAAGGCTTGCCGCTGGCGTACAACAAAGACATGCAGGAAGACAAGCAAGGCTTTTTTGACTTGATGGCAACCTGGCAACAGTCACTATTGGTGCTGGCAACGGTGATGCCGCATTTGAGTGTAAATGTAGCGCAGTGCCGGCAGGCAGCCGAATTGGGCTACAGTAATGCGACAGATTTAGCAGATTACCTGGTTGGTAAAGGCATGCCGTTCCGTGACGCGCATGAAGTAGTGGGTGAATTGGTCGTGCATGCGGCTAAACAGCAGTTAGCACTGGAAGCGTTGCCGCTGGATCAATTACAACAATTTAGTACGCTGATAAAAGAAGATGTTTTTCCCGCTTTGCGGCTCGAGGCTGGTCTGCAAAAAAGGGCAGCGCTTGGTGGAACTGCGCCACAGCAAGTGCTTGCAGCATTGCAAAAAGCTCAGCAGTGGTTTGACTCCCTCGAATAGTGGTGATGACTACAGCAAAATAAAAAGCCCGCTTAGCGGGCTTTTTATTTAAAACAATTCCAGCGGCTCGTCATCCGGCGGTTTCTTATCCTGCGTTTTATCGAAGCTGATTTGCTGCACATCATTGCCGGCGTATTGAGTCGGCTCAGTACCAGGTTTGAAGTACTCAAAAGCACTGGTGTGATCGGTGCGACGGCTTAACAAGCCGCTTTGCAGATCGATGCGAACGGAGGCCAAACCGACCGGCACAGCAGCTTGTTGTTCTGGCACACCATTAAGTGCGCTGCGCATAAATTCAAGCCAGCCAGGTAATGCAGTACGTGCGCCGGATTCAGTTCCAGCACTTTGCTGCTGGCCCATATTGGCATGCCATTGTGCCCGGCCCAGGCTGCGGTTTGCGTCATCAAAACCAACCCAGACGGTTACAGCCAGACTAGGTGTAAAACCAGAAAACCAGGTATCTTTGGAGTCATTAGTAGTACCGGTTTTTGCCGATAGATCACGTCGCTTCAGGCTCTGCAGACGCCAGGCTGTACCATTCCAGCCGGTGCCTCTTTGCCAGCTTCCGCCACCCCAGACGCTACTTTTAAGCGCATCGGCAACTAAGAAACTATTTTGCTCTGAAATTACCTGTTCAGCGATAGGCGTCGCCGGCTCAGGTTCGGCAGTGGGCTCTACCGGAGCTGCGGGATCTTGCTGCAGGCTACTAAACAGCTGGTCCAATTGGGCTTCAGCGTCTTCTGCTTGCTCCTGCACAACATTGGTATCTGCCGGTGCGCAATCGACACAGGCAACTGCCGGAGTGTGCTGAAATACCAGTGTACCCTCTTCGGTTAGAACTTTGTCGACTATATAAGGTGTTACCAGATACCCACCGTTAGCAAACACAGCGTAACCGGTGACTAATTCCAGTGGTGTCAGCGACGCCGACCCCAATGCCAAGGTTTCATTGCGCGGTAAATCACTCGCCGCAAAGCCAAAACGTTGTAAGTGACGGATGGTATTGTCGATGCCAATACCGCGTAACAAACGGACGGAAACAACGTTTTTCGACTTGGCCAGCGCTTCCCGTATCCGAATTGGACCGTCATACACCGCAGGTGAGTTTTTTGGCCGCCACGCAATGCCGGCGTTATCATCCCATTGGTGGATAGGCGCATCATTCATAATCGAAGCCAGTGTGTAACCATGCTCCAACGCTGCAGAGTAGACAAAAGGCTTAATGTTGGAGCCGACCTGACGCTTGGCTTGTGTCGCGCGATTAAACTGGCTTTGGCTAAAGCTGAAGCCGCCAACTAAAGCACGAATGGCGCCATTGTGTGGGTCTAGTGCAACTATTGCGCTACTAGCCTGGGGTACCTGGGCCAGCCGCCATTGACCTTCTTGTTGCCGCATCAGGATATGCATGCCCGGAAGTAAAATGGCGGAGGCAACTTTAGGCGCTACAGCCTGACGCTCATCGTTAATAAAACGTCTGGCCCATTTTAAACCTTCCCAGTCCAGCGTTATATCCTGACCATCGGCTGCTAATACGGTAGCTGTTTTCGCGGTTACCGCGGTTACAACCGCAGGTTGCAGATCTTCAATCCCGCTTTGTTGTGCCAGATAAGTAAGAATATCTTCCCGCGACATCGGGGCCGTTTCACTAATAGTGGGTTCAGCATCTGCCGACTCTACCAGTTTCGCTGGCCACAGCTGTGCGATAGGGCCACGGTAGCCATGCCGTTCATCATAACTATACAAGTTATCTTGCAGTGCCTGCTTCGCTGCAGCCTGCTGTTTGTGCTCGATTGTAGTGAATACCTGGAAGCCTGCAGAGTATGCGGTTTCTTCACCAAAGCGGGCGACCATTTCCTGACGCACCATTTCAGCTATATAAGGTGCAGAAGCTGTGATCTGCGCGCCATGCAACTTGCTAATTACCGGTGCAGTTACAGCTTGCTGATAGATCTCTTTGTTAATAACGCCTACGTCTAACATCCTGCCAAGTACAACATTACGCCGGGCTCTGGCATTGCTGGCTGAACGTACCGGATTAAGGATTGACGGCGCCTTGGGCAGACCGGCAATAATAGCGATCTCATCTACGCTCAGTTCATGCACCGTTTTGCCGAAATAGACTTGTGCCGCGGCACCGACGCCGAATGCACGCTGCCCCAATTCAATTTTATTCAGATAGAGTTCAAGGATCTGCTCTTTTGATAATAATTGCTCAATATGGATGGCCAGAAAAATTTCTTTGATCTTGCGAACGAGTTTCTTCTCCCGGCTCAAAAAGAAGTTTCGGGCTAACTGCTGGGTAATGGTGCTTGCACCCTGACTGAAGTCACCTGACGAAGCGACGACTGTCATGGCGCGGAAAATACCGATAATATCTATGCCAGGGTGTTCATAAAACCTTGTATCCTCAACAGCTAAAAACGCTTGTACTAATAAAGGAGGCATTTCTGTCAGTTTTAGCGGAATACGTCGCTTTTCACCAAATTGCGAAATGAGTTCACCATCGGCAGTAAAAACCTGCATTGGTGTTTGCAATCTTACGTCCTGTAAGGTGGTTACGTCTGGCAGATCGTCTTTCAGATAAAAGTAGATCCCCGAGATCGTTATAGTGCCGAGCAGGATCATGCCTAAACTGAGAATTAAAAGTTTTTTAACCCAAGACACTGAATAACCCCAATTTTTACTCCCAATTCTTTTACAACGCTGCTAGTATATATTTATTAGCTTTAGATTAAACGCTTTTTCTTGCCAAAAATCAGCGACTGAGCTAACAATGAGACAATAATCATAACTATAAATTGGCCGCAGGAAGCTATGATAAATCGCCTGTTCAGTAAACAAACACCGATGATGGTGGGGATCGATGTCGGAGCACACTCTGTCAAGGCTGTATTGCTCAGTCAACATAATGGCGTGTGCAAAGTAGAAGCATTTGCTGTCGAACCCATGGTCAAAGGAGCGATGTCTGATCGCGAGATCCAGGACATTGAAGCCGTAGGTAACGTCGTGAGTAAGATCCGTAAAAAGATCCCACGCTCCGTAAAGTTTGCCGCTACTGCTGTTTCCGGATCCACCGTGATCAGCAAAGTGATTTTTATGGATGTGTCCTTAACTGATGCTGAACTGGAAAGTCAGATTGAAGTTGAAGCCGATACCCTAATTCCTTATCCACTCAACGAAGTCAGTCTGGATTTCGAGAAGCTGGATGTTAATGAAGCTGACCCGTCTAAAGTCAATGTACTTTTAAGCGCCGCGCGTACCGAGAGCATTGAAGCGCGCGTAGCTGCATTAGACAACGGTGGTTTCTCCGCCAAAGTCGTCGACATTGAAAGTTATGCCTTAAGCAGAGCTGCAGAGCTTTGCCTGAAACAATTACCTGATGATGCAGCAAAAAAAGTGGTGGCGATGGTTGATATCGGCGCTACGATGACGTTGCTTAGTATTATTGAAAACGGTAAGACCCTTTATACAAGGGACCAGATGTTCGGTGGCGATCAGTATACCCGCAGTATTTTATCGTACTACAACAAGAGCTATGAAGAAGCTGAAATGGCGAAGGTTACAGGTGACTTACCACCTAACTATACCTTTGAAGTTCTGGCTCCATTTCAGACTATGCTATTACAGCAGGTGCGCCGCGGTATTCAGATGTACCTAACCAGCAGTGGTAAAGATGCAGTAGATTATCTTGTCATTTCTGGTGGTACAGCATTGATCGAGGGTATTGATAAATTACTGATTGATGAATTGGGTATCCATACTGTTGTCGCCAATCCATTTAAATCCATGGAGATAGCCACATCTGTTGACCGTGAACAGTTAAACCGTAATGCTTCGCAGCTAATGGTTGCCAGCGGTTTAGCGTTAAGGAGTTTTTCGTCATGGCATATATAAATTTACTGCCGTGGCGTGATGCGGCGCGTAAAGAGCGGCAAAAACAATATTTGACCATTTTAACTGCAACAGCAGTAATGAGTTTTTTGTTGGTTTTTGTCGTTAATATGATTTATAGCGCAAGAATCGAAGGCCAGGTACAGCGCAATAATTTTCTGCAGAATGAAATTAAAATTCTGGATCAACGTATCGCCGAAATCCGTACATTGAATGATACTAAAAAGAGTCTGCAGCAACGCATGGCGTTGATTTCGCAACTACAGGGCAGTCGTAATCTGGGTACGCAGATTATGGACGAAATTGCCAGTTCAGTTCCAGCCGGCGTATATCTGACACAATTAGAGAAGAAAGGAACTTCGCTATTACTTATTGGCAAGAGTGAGTCGAATAACCGTCTGTCAAACATGCTACGTGAGGCTGAAGAGTCTGAGCTGTTATCGGAGCCTTACCTCGAATTTATCGAAGCAGGTAAAGACTCTGTTAGTTTGCTGAGTAATTTCAAAATGCATCTGACCGTAAAAGGCTACGAGGCAGTACAGGGGGCGGATACGCCTGCTAAACCTGGTAAACCAGCTAACGGGAGGGCGCAATGAGCCTGAATATTAACTTATCCGAGATCGATATTAATGATCTGGATCTGGAAAACATGGGATCGTGGCCGGCAGCAGCGAAAGTTGTTTTCGCGGGTTTACTAGCATTATCTATATCTGTTTTAAGTTATTTTATGCTAGTTGACAGCAAAATAGATGAGTTGGCTGTTGCTCAGAAGAAAGAGCTTGAACTGCGCCAGACTTATCGCGTTAAGTATGCTTCTGCCGTCAATCTGGACTTGTATAAACAGCAAATGATTGAGATGGAGCAGACATTCTCTTTTCTGTTGAAACAGTTACCTACAACGCATGAAACACCCGGCTTATTGGATGACATCACTTATGTCGGCACTACCAGTGGCTTAACGTTTATCCGTATAAACTGGGAACCAGAGATAGAAAAAGAGTTTTATACCGAACTACCATTAAAAATTGAAGTAATCGGTGACTATCATCAGTTCGGTAACTTTGTTAGCGAGGTGGCAAAGTTGCCACGTATTGTCAGCCTGCATGACTTTTCTATTCAAAGTGAAAAAGACGAACGCTTACGTTTCAATGTTGTGGCTAAAACCTACCGTTATAAGGAGGTTCAGCCATGATGAGACGTTTATTGGTTCTTTCGATGGCAGTATTTCTAAACGGATGCTTTAACGACTTAAGTGATGTGCAGAATCATATTGCTGAAGTCAAAGCTAACACTAAAGCCCGGGTAGAACCATTACCTGAAGTGCAGGAGTTTGAGCATATTCCATATCGTTCTCAGGAAGCTCGTAGTCCGTTTTCAGCACCAAGACCCGAAGCAATCCAAGACAAATTTTTGCAGGTGCAGGATTGCTTGCACCCCGATCCACGTCGAAGAAAAGAACCTTTGGAAAAATATGCCGTGGATAATTTGAAGATGCGCGGTACTCTGGGTGACATAGGTAATATCTGGGCGTTGATCGAAGCGTCAGATAAAACCCTTCATAGGGTCACGTTAAATAACTATGTCGGATTATTTCATGGCCGTGTAATTAACGTTGAACCAACTCACATTGAGTTGCTTGAGTTGATCCCCGATGGCGCCGGTTGCTGGAAAGAACGGACGACCATGTTGCAGATGGCTGATGCGTCAGCAGTAGCAAGTAATTGATAGGTATGCGAGTAAATCATGGATAAAACAATCAAAAAAATGTCTAGCACAATCCAGCGCACCTTACTGTGCTTTACAACATTAATGCTACTGTCATTGCCCGCATCGGCTGTGCCGCTGCTTTATGATGTAAGATATAACCCGCTGTTGACCGGTGAAACAGAGATAGAATTCATTTTCGATGAAGAGCTTTACGCCGATCCTAGCATTCAGGTGTTTAACGAGCCGGCGCGAATTGAGCTGTTCTTTAACGATTCTGATTATGAAGAAAAGCTCAATGAAGTTTTGATTAATAAAGCTGGCGTTAAACGGGTTACTTCTGAGTTTGAAGGTGAAGGTTTTAAAACAGTTATTTATCTGGATTACCTGAAGATATACCGTACCCGGGTGCGCGGTAACGTGTTTTACATCCATATTTCCGACAATCCTACCTCAAATGCTGTCGGCCAGGCTGCGGATGTTAAACCAACATACATTAACCGGGTAAACGCGATAGATTTCCGGCGCGGTGACAAAGGCGAAGGCCGGGTGTTGGTATTCCTGCGGGAAAATACTGCCGCTGTTGATGTAAGTGAACGGTTAGGTAAGTTGGAGGTTGAATTTCATAACACTGACATTCTGGACGAATTGTTATATCAGCTTGATGTGGTAGATTTTGGCACGATTGTAAAAGGCATTGAAACCTTTAAAGACGGTGCATCAACCCGTTTGGTCATTGATACCACAGCTGAATTCACCTTTACGTATCAGCAGATTGATAATATTTTCACTCTTAATGTCGAACGCGACACGACAAACCGGAGTATTTTAGGCGGTGGCAAGGAATATAAGGGCCGCGCCATTTCGTTAAACTTCCAGGATATTCCGGTTCGCACCGTGCTGCAGATTATTGCAGACTATAATGGTTTCAATTTAGTCACCAGCGACTCTGTTACCGGCAATATCACCCTGCGGCTAGATGGTACACCTTGGGATCAGGCATTGGACATCGTATTGCGGGTTAAAGGCCTAGACAAGCGCATGGAAGGCAATATCCTGATGGTTGCGCCGACAGATGAGTTAGCGGCAAGAGAAGCGCGTGAACTGGAAGCAAAGCAAACTGTTGCAGATCTTGAACCATTGTATTCTGACTTTTTGTCGGTAAATTACGCTAAGGCGGCGGATATTGCGAAACTGTTAAGTAATAAAGACGCAACCTTGCTGTCGTCACGTGGTTCAGTGAATGTTGAT
>JBFKFH010000041.1:0-17276 GCA_041618685.1 Rheinheimera sp. | reverse complement strand
CGTCCCCGCCATAACATTTTGCCAATACGTTTTTACGCATTTGCTTTATGGTGGTACGGGCAATAACGTGGTTGCCTATCGCCGCCTGAATAGCAATATCAAACATCTGCCGTGGGATAAGTTCTTTTAGCTTCTCTGCTAACTCCCGGCCACGGCCCTGAGCAAAATCAATATGGCTGATGATGGCCAGCGCATCGACGCGCTCACCATTTATCAAAATATCAACCCGCTGCATATTGGACGTCTGGAAACGTTTAAACGCATAGTCCAGCGACGCATAACCGCGACTGGTAGACTTTAACCGATCAAAGAAATCCATCACCACTTCGGCCATCGGCAATTCATAGGTCACCGCGACCTGACGGCCGTGGTATAACATATTCGTTTGCACACCGCGCTTTTCAATACACAGCGTAATGACGTTGCCCAGGTATTCCTGCGGCACCAGTATATGCGCCTCTACTATGGGTTCATGGATCTCATCAATGTCGTTTACGGCGGGCAGCGCACTCGGATTGTCGACCATTACAATAGTGCCGTCTTTTTTCACGACTTCGTACACTACTGTCGGGGCGGTTGTAATCAGATCCAGATCGTATTCGCGCTCTAAACGTTCCTGAATGATTTCCATATGCAACATACCAAGGAAACCAATACGGAAACCAAAACCAAGCGCGCCTGAGTTTTCCGGCTCGTAGAACAATGAAGAATCATTCAGACTTAACTTAGCTAATGCATCACGGAAATCTTCGTAATCATCTGATGAAACGGGGAATACGCCGGCATAAACCTGCGGTTTAATCCGTTTAAAACCTGGTAATGGTTTTTCGGCACTGTTTTTTGCCAGTGTTAAGGTGTCACCTACCGGCGCGCCCTTAATCTCTTTAATACCGGCAATAACAAAACCAACCTCACCGGTATTCAGTTCACCGGTGTTGGTCGCCTTCGGACTGAAAACACCGACCTTGTCTACTTCGTATGTCAGACCGGTAGACATAACTTTAATTTTATCTTTGGCTTTAATCGACCCGTGTTTAACCCGCACCAGTGACACTACGCCCTGATAGGCATCAAACCAGGAGTCGATAATCAGTGCTTGCGTTGGCTGGTCTGGCTCACCTTCCGGTGGTGGAATTTTTTTGACGATGGTTTCCAGCACATCCTTGATACCAAGACCGGTCTTAGCCGAGCACTGCACCGCACCCACCGCTTCAATACCGATAATATCTTCAATCTCCTGTGCCACGCGGTCCGGATCGGCCTGCGGCAGGTCAATCTTGTTCAGCACTGGCAGTACTTCCAGGTTCATATCCAGCGCGGTGTAACAGTTAGCAACCGTTTGTGCTTCAACACCTTGCCCCGCATCTACTACCAGTAAGGCACCTTCACAAGCTGCCAGCGAACGGCTTACTTCATACGTAAAGTCGACGTGGCCTGGTGTATCGATAAAATTCAGCTGATAAGTGTCACCGTCATCCGCTTTATAATATAACGTCACACTCTGCGCTTTAATGGTAATGCCGCGCTCACGCTCCAGATCCATTGAATCCAGTACCTGCTGCTGCATTTCGCGATCAGATAGGCCGCCGCAATACTGAATTAACCGGTCAGACAGCGTCGATTTACCATGGTCAATATGGGCAATAATAGAAAAGTTTCTGATGTGATTTAGTTTAGGCATGTTGTCCGCAAAACTGTAAGCGAAACGCAAGGCAGCAAACTTTGCAACAGCAAGTTACAACCTCCTGCGTTAGCGCGGGTTAATTTGATAATTTAGCGCGAATTGTACTCTATCCGGCAGCAGCTTGCTATGTGTTATTCACGCTGGTCACCTGCTGCAATGCCACGACAGCTGTCAGACAGAGTGTTGGCGCACGCCTAACGAGGGTAAAACTTCAAGGATGTGGATGGGGCTATGCTGTTCCTGCAATTGGCCATAGCGTCTGGCGATAACAAAGCCCAAAGCAGCACCGCACAGCGCTATCAGCATTAGTCCGCCTTCGCTGACACCGGCAGCACTTGCCAGCAGTGCCGGCAACAACATTAATAGCAGCGGTAACATATACACCACCAGCGCCGCCGTCACCAGCTTGTGCTCGGGCAGGCCAATTTTCACCTGTTCACCTGGCAACAGTTTGAGGGTACTGGGGACAAAGAAGTGCAGGGTTTTCGGCGTCAGGGTTTTGGCAACAATGCCGGTGCCACAATCATCACTCACATTACAGGCATTGCAACTGGCTACCGGTGTTGTCGTGAGCCAGACACCGTTATCGTCGCAAGACACCACAGTGGCGATCTCTTCAACCATTAACGCACCGCCGCCGCCAACTGCCTGGCGGTGTCAATACTTACCGGACCAATCACTGTTACCTCCAGCTTATCACTGGTTTGAACATAGATTGTCGTCGCGCCATCACGGTATGCCTGTGTGGGCAGCTGCTGTGAATTTTGGACAAAAACCGACACCTGATGCAAACCGTCGCTTAACAGCCAGTAACTTAATAAGCTGCCTTCCAACTGCGGAATGCTGGCAGGTTCTGTCATCCGGGTATACCCCTGCGGCAACCAGGTTAGCTGATGATTGACGACAGGTTTAGCTGTTGCCACCGCCTCGCCAGGTTGCGGCAGCTCTGCCGCCATTAAAGACAGCAGGTTTTCCGGTAATTCCGGACTGATTTGCATATGTGTGACCAGCCAGCGTTCCAGCGGATTTTGTTGCTCAGCCAGCGTATCAATACGTAGCGGGAAGCCAGTCTCGTCATCCAGCCATAACCAGTAGTTATAGCGGCTGGTATCTTTGGCTATCAACCTTAACAGCTGCGCACTGCGCCCTGACATAACCGAGCTGCTACCCGCTACGGCATTATACAACCGGCTGATATTTTCTTTTGACTCAAAAAACAGCGCCGGTAACTCGGGAATACTGCCACTTCGAGTAACAAAAGCAGGTCTGTCGGTAAGCAGGTAATACACCAAATCATCGCGGCGTAAGATATCAACGCCACTGGTGTCTAGCGGAATGAGATGTTCTATTTCCTGGGCATTAACGGTGCCGTGCAACCAGCGATAAGTATCAACCTTACCGCCTTTTAACACGACAAAAGAGGTATCAAAATTATACTGTTTAACCGCATGCTGTACTTTGTCAAACAGTTGCCAGCCGGCTTGTTCAGCCTGAGCCAGCCCGGACACTACAACTAATACTATGGCACTGCATACGCCAGAGAATCGCATCATTATTACTCGTTCTGTTCAGGCCCGTTATTTTTTGGTTCGGTTTTTTGGTTAGCCTGCTGAGCCTGCTCCATCACCCTAACCTGTTGCCGGTGGGCATTTAGCAGCGCCTGCAACCGTTTTTGTTGCTCCAGCATCGCTTGTTGTTCTTGTTGCGCAAAGCGATCAGACACTGTCGTCTGGCTCAAGCTTACCGGCGTAGCAAAACCGGCGATAGGTTGGGTTTGTAGCTGCGGCAGCGGGCTTAACCCCGTTTCTGGCGACTGCTGATATTGCTGCACGCCAACTACCGCCATCAGTGCAACCCCAGCCGCGATAGCACCCTGTGCAACCGGCTGTAGCCAACGGCCATTAGCCGCTACCGCAACCGACGCTTTGATGCGTTGTAACAGGCTGCGTGATGTCTGTAACTGGTATTCCGGTTCGTCTGCCAGCTGAGTCATCACATCAGCGACGAAATCCGCCGGCAATGGGCTATGTGCTTCACGACGCATGGCAGCGCCGATCAGATGAAAGCGCTCAAGCTTTTGCTGCAGTTCAGTCTGAGCCAGCAAGCTATCAAGCTGTGCTTTAGTCAGTGGCTGATTATCACTGGCAGCAGAGAGCCAATCCTGATGTTCTGACGACATAACGTTTCCTGTCTTAATTACTGGTTTTTGCCCTGACGACTAGCTTATTAACGGCTTAAGCTGGACATCAATTGCTTCACGCGCCCGGAAAATGCGGCTTCTGACCGTACCTATCGGGCACCCCATCACCTCTGCAATTTCCTCGTAACTTAACCCTTCAAGTTCACGCAGCGTAATAGCCGTGCGTAACTCGTCTGGTAATTTTTCAATGGTGCTGAACACCACATGGCGGATTTCATCCGATAACAATAACTGCTCCGGTGAATCCTGCTCTTTTAACGCATCGCTGCCTTCAAAATATTCGGCATCTTCAACGTCAACGTCGGTTGCCGGCGGTTTACGGCCATTGGCAACCAGATAATTCTTTGCGCTGTTAACCGCTATGCGGTACAGCCACGTATAAAATGCGCTTTCGCCACGAAAGCCCGGAATAGCACGATAAGCTTTAATAAAGGCTTCCTGAGCCACATCAGCTACGTCTCCGTGGTTAGAGACATAACGAGAGATTAAGTTCGCTATCCGGTGCTGATATTTTCGTACTAACACATTAAACGCAGCTTTATCGCCTTGTTGTACGCGCTGGACAATCTGCCAGTCCAATTCTTGCTCGCTCATGTTCGAGCCTTTCCCCTGTAATACTAATTATTGTGCTAACTGGCGCTGGTCTAGCGTGCTGGTATGACTGCGCAGTGCAGAAATAGTTCTGTTAAGTATGGCAAAAAAGCTACAATGGCCCGACTTTCACTGACAGCAAGTGTATCGCATGACGCAAGCAAAAGAATATCTCTGTGACGTTTTAATTATTGGCAGTGGTGCCGCAGGCTTATCACTGGCGCTGCAATTGGCCGACCGTGCCAACGTGCTGGTGCTGAGTAAAGGCCCGTTACGCGAAGGCTCGACACTATACGCGCAAGGTGGCATTGCAGCAGTGTTTGATGAAAACGACAGTATAGCGTCGCACGTCAATGACACCCTGATTGCCGGCGCAGGCTTATGCGACGAGGCTGCAGTGCAATTTACCGCTGGGAACGCCAAAACTGCGATGGAATGGCTGATCGCGCAGGGCGTACCCTTTGACCAATATCAGGATGCAGACGGCAGCCTGAAGTACCATTTAACCCGGGAAGGTGGGCATAGCCACCGGCGTATTTTGCATGCTGCGGATGCAACCGGCCAGGCGGTGCAGATAACGTTGGTTGATAAGGTAAAAGCCCATCCGAATATTCGCTTGCTGGAAAACTATAACGCGATAGACCTGATTAACGGCAGTAAAATTGGCCAGAATGCACAGCGATGCTTCGGCGCTTATGTCTGGAACAAAACGGCGGCCCAGGTTGAGCTGATACGCGCGCGCTTTTTTGCACTGGCGACCGGCGGAGCTAGCAAAGTGTATCTGTACACCAGTAATCCCGATGTCGCCAGCGGAGATGGCATTGCGATGGCATGGCGTGCGGGTTGCCGCGTTGCCAATATGGAGTTTAATCAGTTTCACCCGACCAGTCTGTACCATCCGGATGCACCAAACTTTTTAATCACAGAAGCCATGCGCGGCGAAGGCGCTTATTTAAAACGCCCAGACGGCAGCCGCTTTATGCCGGATTTTGACGAACGTGCTGAGCTGGCTCCGCGAGATATCGTCGCGCGCGCCATTGACTATGAAATGAAACGTCTGGGCGCTAACTGTGTATATCTGGATATCAGCCATAAACCCAAAGATTTTATCATCGAACACTTTCCGACGATTTACGCTAAATGTTTAAGTGTCGGCATCGACATTACACGCCAGCCTATACCGGTAGTGCCGGCGGCACACTATACCTGCGGCGGCGTAATGACTAACCTCAATGGCCAGACCGATATTGAAAATCTGTATGCTATAGGCGAAGTGGCTTACACCGGCTTGCATGGCGCCAACCGGATGGCCAGCAATTCACTGCTCGAATGTGTGGTGTTCGCGCAGGCCGCGGCCCGACATATCCTGGCGCAACTGGACAAAAACAGTACATTGCCTGTATTGCCGCAATGGGATGACAGCCGGGTGAGTGATTCTGATGAAGAGGTAGTGATTACACACAACTGGCATGAACTACGCCTGTTTATGTGGGACTACGTTGGTATCGTACGTACCAACAAACGGCTGGAGCGCGCACTGCACCGGGTGGAATTACTACAACGGGAAATTCACGAGTACTACAGTCACTTTCGCATCAGCCATAACTTACTGGAGCTACGTAACCTGGTGCAGGTCGCCGAACTTATCATCCGCTGTGCAATGCTGCGCAATGAAAGCCGGGGCTTGCACTACAACCTGGATTACCCCGAGCTGAAACCCGATAGCCAGCCCACAGTGCTGCGCCCGACGAACTAACCGGCATTGTCTGGCGCCGCGCCCCAGTTTTGTTGATTAACCGCTCTTGCCAGTGCCCGGAACTGCGCCTCTGGGCACTGATCGGCGAACACCCAATAATACTGTCGCAGCTCATTGTCTGCCGCACGCCAGCATAGCTTTAGCGCATACTGGCTAACCAATCCGCCCGGTAGCAACTGGCCATGCTGTGACGCCTGTGCCACTCCATGCGGTTCAAACCAATGCAGCTGGCCATCACTGCTGAGCGTTACCATACAGCTTTGCCGTAAGCGCTGTAGCTGTCCGTACCATTGCCAGTAAAATAGCAGTACCAGCGGTGTCAGCAGGTAAAGCCAGAACACCGGTAACGGCATCACCGCCAGCAATAGCGGCGGCAATAATGCCAGTAGTGCCAGTGCCCGCCGGGCATAAGCCGATGGCTGCAGCGAAATATTAAACCCGGACACGATCCAGGATCAGCGCAACCAGCGCTTGCAACGCCGGATCATTTGATTTGGCATGCCCCATAAACCAGGAAAATAAATCCGGGTCATCACAGGCCAGCAGCCGCTCAAAGTCGTGTTTTTGCTGCAAGGTTAATGCGTCGTAGCCCTGTTCAACAAAGGGCGCCAATAATACATCCAGCTCCAGCATCCCGCGCCGACATGCCCAGCGTAATCGGGGTTTAATCATTAACTCTGTCATAAGGTGCCTTATAAGAAGCAGCCTGAAGCGCCAGGCCAGCCATAATTTCGGCTGATTCTAACAAAAATTGTCAAACGGGGTTGAGCTTTTGCTACTTTCCCCCGATCATAACGTTATTCGTTAAAAAGTCTGAGTGCAACGCAGCCTGATTATGCATACATCCTGGTTAACCGCAGAACAATACGCCACCCTTTCAACCCAGATTGAAGGCGCTTTTATCGCGCCCTTGCCGGCCTTTGACAGCTTAATTGTCGCCGGAGTGGATAACCGCAAGTATTTGCAGGGACAAACGACCTGTGATTTGGATCAGCTAAGTGAAGACAACTTTTTGCACGGCGCACACTGCGATGCAAAAGGCAAAATGTGGTCTCAATTCTACCTTGCTGCAGTTGGTGAGCAGCTCGTCACTATCGCCTTTCGTGACGAACTGACGGCCTCTTTTGCTCAATGGAAAAAGTTTGGCGTATTTTCTAAAGTCAGCTTTGAAGCTGGCCAGCAACATTATGCAGTGCTGGGCTTAAGCGGCGACCAGGTGCAGCGGCTGATTACACAATTAGGCTTCTGCGTACCACAACGTGGTGCTGTAAGCCGGCATCAGGGCGCATTGTTACTGGCATTGACCGACACGCATTTTCTCATGTTAATGCCGCTGGCTGATGTTCAGCAGCTGATGCAACAACCATTGCCGTTTGCTGCGCCGAATGTCTGGCTGGCAAAACATATCCAGCTTGGTTTTAGCTACCTGGAACAGGGATTAATTGGCGAGTTTGTGCCACAAATGCTTAACTTACAGGCGCTGGATGCCATCAGTTTCAGCAAAGGTTGTTATATTGGCCAGGAAACCGTGGCGCGGCTGAAATACCGTGGTGGCAATAAACGTGCTGCCTATATTCTGCATGCAGAAACTGCCGATTTGCCCGCAGCAGGCACCGATATCGAATTACAACTAGGTGAAAACTGGCGCCGGAGCGGCCAGGTTGTTAATGCTGCCAATATCAATAATCAATTGTGGATATTGGCGGTGTTACCCAACGACATAACACCGGCTGACACATTACGGTTAAACAGTGACAGTGCGCCGATTCTGCACATTAAACCGTTACCTTATTCGTTAATTTAAAGAGGTTTTCATGACCATTTCTCAAGACAAAGTTGTCGCCATGCACTACACCGTTACCGATCATCAGGGTAACGAATTAGACACCTCGGTTGGCGGCGAGCCTTTAGTCTTCCTGTTTGGCCACGGTTCGTTAATTCCTGGTCTGGAGCAGGCATTAGCGGGCAAAGCCGCTGGTGACACCTTTAAGGCTGATATTGCCGCAGCTGACGCCTACGGCGAACGCCACGATGCGCTGACACAGGCCGTACCTAAAACCATGTTTGAAGGTATGGACGTTGCCGTTGGCATGCGTTTTCGCGCCGCAGGCCCAGATGGCCGTGAGCAGTCTGTTATCGTGTTGGAAGTAACAGAAGATGAAGTAGTTGTCGATGGTAACCACCCACTGTCTGGCATTGATTTACGCTTTGATGTTGAAGTGGTAATGGTTCGCGATGCGACAGACGAAGAGTTAGATCATGGCCATGTACATGGCATGGACGGCCATGCCGGTCACTAACTGAGCAGACCTGTAACGCTGGCCCCGGCCAGCTTTACGCCGCTGTATGCTAATCCACCAATAGCACTTAATCCCCCTTTTGCGCTGGCAGTAATGTCTTGACAGCAGCAGCAAAGCCACATATTTTTACCCCCTTGTGCATTAACCAACCATTGAGAATAACCGGCCAGAATGAAAGATCGTATTATCATTTCCGTCTCGACTATCAATGGTAGCCGTCACTTCAATATCAGTAAGTTGTTTAAACGCAACGCCATCATCGCTATGTGGATACTCCTTTTTGGTTTGGTTATTACCGCAGCAGTGATTGATTACCTGGTTAGCACCGTTGACCGCACCCGCAACCAGCGCGCCTATTTATCTCAGCAAGCCAGTACCCTACAAGAAGAAATTGCCGCGCTGCAAAGTAGCAAATCGCAGTTAGAGCAAGAGCTGGGCCTGAAAAAAGATGAAATGTTGCAGGTGATTAACCGGGTCGGTGAAATTGAACTGGCACTTGGGCTTGAGCAACAGTTCCCACAGGATTTAGAAGAACGGCTGGATACCGCCAGCGTAAACTCTGCCGCGCGCCAGGCAATGTTGCAGCTGGTGCCGAATGGCTCACCGCTGGAATTCAATCGCCGCTCTTCGCGGTTTGGCTTACGAGAGCACCCCATTGTTGGCAAACAACAGCACCATAAAGGCGTAGACTTATCTGCAGACCGCGGCACGCCAATTTATGCACCTGCCGATGGCGTGGTAGAGGTTGTCAGAGCCAGTAGAACCGGCTTTGGCAATCTGCTGAAAATACGCCACGCCTTTGGTTTTTCTACTCTGTATGCCCATCTTGACGGGTTTCATGTTAAAAGCGGCCACTTCGTGCATAAAGGCGAGCTTATCGCGATGTCTGGCAATACTGGTTTATCCACCGCACCACACCTACATTACGAAGTACATTTCCTTGATCGGGCGCTTAATCCGCAAAGTTTTATGGATTGGGATGCGACCAATTTTGATCTGGTGTTTGAAAAGGAACGGAGCATTAAATGGGACTCTTTAGTAAGCATGCTGGAAACCAAGGCCAGCACTCAATTACAACTATCATTGCACAAGGATGTTCAGTTAACGGCGATCTCAGATTAAGCTGTGATATGCAGGTCGACGGTTATGTCGAGGGCAAAATCATCAGTGACAAAACATTGATTATCAGTGTATCTGGCCGGGTGAAAGGTGAAGTAACCGCAGATAAAGTGATTATCAATGGTCTGTTTGATGGCGAATGTTTTGCCAACAGCATAGAAATTCTGCCACAGGGTAAAGCACATGGTGTTATTCACTGTGACGATTTAAGTATAGAACGCGGTGGCAGTTTTCTCGGTGAAACCTTACCTACCTCTGCCGAGCATGTTATCAGCCTGAGCAAAGAACAATCGGGCCCCACTGCCAACCTGGAAAATAAGACCGGACAAGGCTGACCGCACGGCCACCGCTTTTGGTCGCAAAGGCTGGCCTTTTCTGCTGCCACACGTTAGCTTGAGCTATCGTTAACATCGAAGGCAGCCTAACAATGAAAAAAACGCTTCTTGCCACCTTACTGTGCTGCAGCAGTTATGCAGCATTTGCATCTGCTAGCTTACCGCAACAAATTCAGCAGGATTATCAGCAGCATCTGGGTGCATTATTTACTCACTTTCACCAACACCCTGAACTGTCACATATGGAAACTCAAACCGCCAAACGTTTAGCCAAAGAGCTGCGTTCAGCAGGCTTTGAGGTAACTGAAGGCGTAGGTAAAACCGGCATTGTAGCAATGCTGAAAAATGGCCCCGGCCCGCTGGTGATGATGCGTGCTGACATGGATGGTCTGCCGGTAGAAGAAAAATCCGGTCTGCCCTATGCCTCCAAAGCGATGCAGACCGATTGGGAAGGCAATAAGGTGCCAGTTATGCATGCTTGTGGTCATGACGTGCACATTACCAGCCTGGTAGGTACCGCGCGGCGCATGGCAGCAATGAAAGACAAATGGTCTGGCACCTTGATGCTGGTCGGCCAGCCTGCAGAGGAGCGCGTAGGTGGTGCCAAGGGCATGATGGAAGATAATATCTGGGGCCGGTTTGGTAAGCCCGATTATGCGTTAGCGTTTCATGTATCGTCTGAAGTTGAAGCTGGCAAACTGGTTGCAGTAGAAGGCTCACCCTATTCCGGCGTGGATAGTGTCGATATTATTGTAAAAGGTGTCGGTGCCCACGGTGCCAGCCCACATCGCGGTAAAGACCCTGTGGTACTGGGTGCACAAATTGTGCTGGCACTGCAAACCATCATCAGCCGCGAACTGGCACCTAAAGAGCCTGGCGTGATTACCGTCGGTGCATTTCATGCCGGTACCAAACACAATATTATTTCCGATGAAGCCCGTTTACAGCTTACCGTGCGCAACGATAGCTGGGAAACCCGCGAGTATTTGATGGCAGCTATCAAGCGGGTTGCCGAAAACCTGGGCCGCGCCGCCGGCTTACCTGAGGATATGCTGCCGCAAGTGATCATCTCTGATGAGCCGACCCCGCCTACGGTAAATGATATCCCCCTGACGCAAAGGCTGAAAAAGGCCTGGGCCGCTAACATGGGACAGCCGGTATTTGATGAAAGCTATAAACGTTTAGGCATGGGGGCTGAAGACTTTCCGTTTTTCACCACCAAACCCTATATTCCCAGCACCTATTTCGCCGTTGGCGGTACGCCAGCTGAAGCGTTCGCTGCTGAAAAAGCCGGCGGCCCGGCTGTACCGAGTCACCACAGTCCGCTATTTAAAATTAGCCCGGAGCCTGCGGTAACAAAAGGCGTTGAAGCGACAGTAATTGCCCTGCTTGAGCTGATGCCAAAAGCCTGACAAGCTAATTCGCCCAACACAGCAAGGCGCTAACTTCGTGCCTTGCTGCTTTTTTCAACAGTAAGCTGATGCAAACGCAATACATTCTGCTACAATGCCGCCCCTTTTGCTGGCCCAGGCCCGCAGTGTTATTTTTGGCGGAGCGCCTGCATGACCGATACTTCCTTTTCCAGCCTAGCTTTATCTGCTGCTTTAATCAGCAATTTGAATGACTTAGGCTATACCAGCATGACAACCATTCAGGCTGAAGCTTTACCGGCCATTTTGGCCGGACAAGATGTCATTGCACAGGCTAAAACCGGCTCGGGCAAAACCGCCGCCTTTGGTCTGGGCTTATTAGCCAAGCTGGATGTAAAATATTTTCGCGTACAAACCCTGGTACTGTGCCCAACACGTGAATTAGCCGATCAGGTTGCTGCCGAGCTGCGAAAACTGGCACGCAGCATACACAACATTAAAATTCTTACGCTGTGTGGTGGCGTGCCGTTGGGCCCGCAAATTGGCTCGTTAGAGCACGGCGCGCACATTATTGTTGGTACACCAGGACGGGTGATTGACCATTTAGAACAGGGTCGCTTGAAACTGGATGATTTAACCACGCTGGTACTGGATGAAGCCGATCGCATGCTGGAAATGGGTTTTTCCGCTGATTTAGACGCCGTTATCGCCAAAGCGCCGGTAAAACGGCAAACATTGTTGTTCAGCGCCACCTACCCGGCTGCTATTGCCAAGCTTAGTGAGCGTTTACTCAACAACCCATTGCGCGTTACCGTTGCAGAGCAGCACAGCACCAGTAGCATTGAACAAAAGTTTTTTCAGGTGAGCGACAATAGCGTACGTTTTAATGCCCTGCGTAATTTATTACTGCAATACCAGGGGCAAAGTAGCATGGTGTTTTGTAATACCAAGCGAGAAACGCAAGATGTTGCCGATGCCTTAAAAGATTATGGTTTTAGTGTGCTGGCGCTACATGGCGATATGGAGCAAAAAGATCGTGACCAAACATTAGTGCAATTTGCTAATGGCAGCGCCTGCATTCTGGTGGCCACCGATGTAGCCGCCCGCGGCCTGGATATTAGCAGTGTTGATGCGGTATTTAATTACCAGCTGGCGCACGATGCCGACACTCACACGCACCGTATTGGCCGCACTGGCCGTGCCGGTCAAAGCGGTATAGCGCTTAGCCTGTTTACCGCCAGTGACGCGGCAAAGCTTATTCCACTAGAAGATGGCTTGGGCATAAAAATTGAAGCCAGCGACCTGCCAGCGGTTGATTTTGCCACGCAAATTCCAGCAACGCCGTTAATGGCAACACTGCAACTGGATGGCGGCAAAAAACATAAAATTCGCGCCGGTGATATCGTCGGCGCGCTAACCGCCAGCAAGCAACTGACTAACGACGATTTGGGTAAAATTCAGCTGCACGATATCTGGAGTTTTGTTGCGGTTAAACGTTCTGCTGTCAGGCTGGCCTTGCAACTGATTGCTGAAGGCAAGATTAAAGGTAAATCCATTCGCGCTCGGGCGTTATAACAACGCGTAAAAACAAGCACAGTGTTTATCGGCACGAACCGGTTTGCCCACACTAACACACCGTAAATCCTCGTTTTCGCCCGTCCAGGGCGGCAACGGTTAGCTTGGGGCAAGCCGGTTCTTGCTAGAAAGTTTGCGTGATAGCTAAACCTGCGGTTTACCCTGGCGCAATGCTTTGGTGGCGCCACGCTGTTTTTTACCTTCTAACCGACGCTGCTGGCTACCATAGGTCGCCTTGGTAGCAATGCGTTTTTTCGCTACCCGGCCTGCCGACTGTACCAGTTCGATAAATTGCGCCAGTGCCTGCTCGCGGTTCATTTCCTGACTGCGGCTTTGCTGACATTTAATAATCACCTTGCCACTTTGCGTGATCCTGTGGTCGGATTTTGCCAGCAGTTTATCTTTATAAAATTGCGGCAAACTGGACGCATTAATATCAAAAATCAGCTGCGCGGCTGTCGACACCTTGTTCACGTGCTGGCCGCCCGCCCCACTGGATCGGATAAACTGCCACTCTATTTCGTTGTCAGCCAGGCTGACACTGTTGGAAATGTGAATCGTCATTACAGGTGCCGTACAAATTGTTGTTGTGCCCGATCAGACCATACTGTGCCCGGCCACACAAGTTTTCTGGCGCAGTTAGTCTGGGTAGCGCCGGTTTAGGCTAAATTTTATGCAACCTAATGCCCGGCCAGCCGAATACTTGTATCGCGCAGATAGTGGCGCAACGCGGCGTCTGGTATGCTACGGCGCACAACCGCTATGACACTTTCGCCGGCAATTAACGCACTACGGAGTTTTACCAGGATGATATCCGCCAAAAACCTGATGCAGCATATTGCTGAAATTATGCAGCGCTACCCCGGCCTGCTTGCAGTACTGGCTTTTGTCTCCGGTGTCGCCAGTTATGTACTGGTTGAGCGCAAAGAATCGCTGGCGCAGGTTATTGCACTGTTTTTGCTGTTCAGCTGGCTGTGGTTACTACTGGATAACTGGCTCAGTGAGCGCCTGGAACAGCGTTTTGACATCACGATTTCGAAAGGCCTGATGCGCTACGTACTACAAATGGCGCATCAGGAAAGCCTGTTTTTTGCGCTGCCATTTTTTCTTGCAGTTACCAGCTGGCAGCATGCACATGCTATTTTTACGCTGCTCATTCTGCTGTGCGCGTTGGTTTCACTGATCGACCCCTGGTATTACAAAAAACTGGCACCACGGCGCACCTTGTTCGTGATTTTTCATGCTTTTGCTCTGTTTGTTGTACTGCTAGTTATTCTGCCGGTGCTATTGCAAATGACGACCAGCCAAAGCATTGCTGCCGCCCTGAGTATTGCCATTACGCTAAGCCTGCCCAGCCTCGGCGGCATCATGCCTAACGCCCGCTGGTGGCGGCTACCGTGTTTAGTGCTATTGCTGGCGGCGTTAAGCGCCGGGGTCTGGCAGTTACGTAGTTTTATTCCCCCGGCAGCGCTACGCCTGACCGGCATTACGCTGTCGCACGACATTGACTATCAACAGCGTAAGCCCGGCCCAAGCATTACCGAGTTGGATGAAACCAGCCTACGTCAGCAAGGCTTATTCAGCTTTACCGCGGTAAAAGCGCCGCGTGGCCTGAACGAAAAGATTTATCATGTCTGGTTGCACAATGGCAAAGAGGTTGACCGCATACAGCTTGATATTGCCGGAGGCCGTGAGCAAGGCTACCGGGCCTGGAGCCATAAGCAAAACTTTGGGGCTAACGCCCGGGGCAAATGGCAGGTGAAAATTATTACGGAGTCAGAGCAACTTATCGGCCTGGTTAAATTTACGGTAACGGCTGCAAAGCCTGTTGATACCGTTTCACCAGCGCAGGAGGATCGTTAACCGGCTGTTTGCAATGTAGTGTCAGTACGCGCAATAAGTCTTTTTCTTTTGCGCGCAGTGCAGCCCCCTGCTCTTTAGTGTAAGGCTGACGCAATTGTTTACGCACCTCACGGCGCTCGTCATTTAGCTTCTGACATTCAGACTGGCTAAATTGCGGCGCTGCTGTTACGGCAAAAGCGACCGGCGTCAGTATTAATATTAACCAGCGCTGCATTTCATCTACCCACTGTCCTCGCACACGTTCAAACCTTAACACAGGTTACTCCACTATTCCCATTGACAGCCACACCAAGGCTGATTACTTTAATGCCTGCGTCAGGCCCGCGGGTGTAGTTCAATGGTAGAACGAAAGCTTCCCAAGCTTTAGACACGGGTTCGATTCCCGCCACCCGCTCCAGTTGCCAGCGGTGAAAATAATTTTCCACATTTTTTGTCACACTACGTTGCCCCGCCGGTACTTAGTAATGTCACCGATTACATTACTAAGGAATTATCATGAAAAAAACACAACCTGGTTTCTGGACTTATTTCGCTATCAACATGACGATTGTCGCGGGTATGTTGGGCGCCAATTTTACCACCAAAGCGGCTGACAGTTTTGATGTAGAAGTTATTGGCAGCGGCAAGCCGGTATTGATGATACCGGGTTTAATGTCAGACGCGCAGGTGTGGCGGCCAACCGCGCAGGCATTAGCAGACAAGTACCAGCTGCATTTAATCAGTATTGCCGGGTTTGCCGGCAAGGCCGCCATTGCGGGTGAATTATTGCCGCAGGTAAAACGTGACCTGCTGCAATATATTGAACAACAGCAGCTAAAGCAGCCGGCAGTTGTTGGGCATAGCCTTGGAGCTTTTATGGCGTTCAGCCTGGCTAGCAGTGCACCGGATAAAATAGGCACAGTGATAGCCGTAGATGGCCTGCCATATCTGGCGCCGGTGTTCACCCGAGATGCCAATACCACTGTCGCGATGATGCAACCGCAAGCTGAATTTTTACGTCAGCAATATCAGCAAATGAGTACCGGGCAATTAACCGCCATGACCGAGCAAGGACTGTTCAGGCAAGCCAGTAGTACCACCCACCAGCAGCAGATCCTGAACATGGCACAGGCTTCGGCACCCCAAGCGGTAGGGCAGGCAGTGTATGAGCTGTTAACAACCGATCTGCGCCCACAGGTGCATAACATAAAAACGAAGGTGTTGCTGTTAGGCGCCAGTGGCGCCATACAAAATGAGTCTGACCGTGTGGCGGCAAAAGCATTGTATCAGCAACAAATTGCGACTATTGCCGACGCCACACTTGAGTTTAATCAGCAAGCACGGCATTTTATTATGCTGGATCAGCCCGACTGGTTAATCCAGCGTATTGCCAGTGCATTACAGGAGTAAGCGCCATGACAATTTCAATGACCGAACAGCAACTTATTCCTGATATTAACGCGGCACAGTTGGGCGATATCAATGCCTTTGAACGGCTGGTCTCGCGCTGTCAGCGTAGTGTCAGCAGCATTGCGCTGGCCATAGTGAAAGATTTAGACGCCAGTGAAGATATCAGCCAGCAGGTGTTTATTCATGTCTGGCAGCAACTGAGTAGCTTGCAAAACCCGGCCAGCTTTTTACCCTGGGTACGCCAGATCACCCGCTACCGGGCGTTTAATTATCTGCGCGACAATAAAATAATGCAGCAGGTTAATGGCGACGAGGCAGACACAATTCTGGCGGAGTTTGCCAGTGATACAGAATTGAGCCACGAACTGGCCCAAGCCCAACAAAACCGTATCATGGCAGATTTTATCAGCCGGCTGCCCGAAGAGAGCCGTGAAATAGTCCTGCTATTTTATCGTGAAGAACAAAATAGCCAGCAAGTTGCCGAGTTGCTGGGGTTAAGCGAAAGCAATGTACGCAAAAAACTGCAGCGGGTGCGTGAGCAGTTAAAAGATCAGCTGCTGGCTAAATATGGCAAACTTATTTTAACCACCACCCCCGGCCTGGGCTTAACTGCGGCAGTTTGCAGCGCCATAACGCTGGCCAGCCCGCCAGTCGCGGCGGCAACAGCCAGCAGTGTGGCGAGTCAAAGCAGTGGCTTTGCCAAAGTGTTAACCGTGCTCGGCGGTGCGATGTTAGGAGCCTTCGCGGCCGTAATTGGCGTTATTGCCGGCATGCACCAACCGATTAAGCGCGCCCAAACCCCAGTGCAAAAGCAGCAGCTGATCCAACTGCGCAATAAAACCATCGGCTGGGTGCTGTTTTCCGGCCTGTTGCTGACGGCAGGCTATGAACTAACCGCCGGCGCCTGGGCGCCTATCAGCGCTTTTATGGTTTTGCTAACCGGCTTGCTGTGGTTTAACCATCAAGTGTGGCAAGTATTAGCGCCACAACTACAACAACAGGGCCCGGCGGTCTACCGGAAAAATAAACTCTGGTGCAGTGTTGGCATGCTGCTGGGTTATGGCGGCGGCTTTGCAGGCCTTATTATTGGCCTT
>JBFKFH010000040.1:0-17368 GCA_041618685.1 Rheinheimera sp. | reverse complement strand
TGGCTGGCGGTTTCGACCGCGCTGCCCGCGTGCTGGATAAACTGCAGCTATTCACTCAGGCGGTAAGTTTGGGCGATTTGGAAAGTCTGGCTTGTCATCCTGCCAGCACCACCCATGCGGCTATGGATGCAGCCAGTCGTGCCGCAGCAGGTGTTACCGACAATTTAATCCGTTTTAGTATTGGCGTAGAAGACGCAGATGACTTGATCGCCGATTTAGCCCAGGCGTTACAGCACTAATCCGCTATACCGGGGCCGCCAATGTGGCGGCTCCGGCATGGCAGTTTAAAACAGCGACAGCTGACTATTACGCAGATCGGTAACCAGCATATGGCCCGGGCTGTGAGTAATACAAAAATCTATGCCTGCATTGGCAATGGCCACCTGTGGTGTAACACCGCAGGCCCAGAACACCGGCACCTCTCCCGCTTTAATACTCACCGCATCACCAAAATCCGGTTTGTCGATATCGGTTATGCCAATCGCTTGGGGGGCACCAAAATGCACCGGTGCACCGTGTACTTGCGGAAAACGCGAGCAAATCTGTATTGCCCGTATCGCATCGGCCGGTTTCATTGGCCGCATGCTGACAACCATACCGCCATGAAATGGCCCTGCTGGCGTACAGGCAATGTTGGTGCGGTACATGGGCACATTCACACCCTCAGTGATATTACGGATCTCCAAACCATCAGCCAGCAATGACTCTTCAAAAGAAAACGAACAACCTATTAAAAAGGTTACCAGGTCGTCACGCCAGACATCGGCGATGTCGGTAACTTCGGCGCTAAGCTGGCCATGACGGAAGATGCGGTAGCGCGGTAGATCATGCCGAATGTCCAGCTGCCGCGCTAATTGTGGCATGTCTACTGCGCCCGGTGCGGCAGCCATACCCAGCAGCGGGCACGGCTTGGGGTTAAAATGACAAAATTGCAGAAAGTCGGCGGCGTATTGCTTAGGTAAAATGGCCATATTGGCCTGGACAAAACCCGGCGCAAAACCGGATGTATGCCCGGTAAAATCACCACGGCGGATTTGCTGGCGCAGTTCAAATGGCGTAATGACCGGCATAACGGGCTCCTGGGGGACAGTTTCGCAGTTTAGTAACATGCTTGCTCAGTGTACTGCAGCGCCTGAAATTGCAACAGCGGCACAAGGCAGACAAACACCATAATGCGACTAGGCATTGCCGTAGATTTCTTTGTTGGCCAACCAGCGTTTAATTAACTGCAGGCTGACATCCCGGCTTTGTTGCCACAGCTGGCTGGCGATGTGCTGCGCCTGTGGCAACAGCTCTGCATCGCGGCTCAGATCAGCAATTTTAAATTGCAGTACACCGGTTTGACGGGTACCTAACAGCTCTCCGGGGCCGCGGATCTCCAGATCACGCTGTGCAATAACAAAGCCGTCATTAGAATCACGCAACACACTTAGCCTGGACTGGGCGGTTTTTGATAACGGCGCGTGGTACAGCAGCACACAATGAGATGCGGCACTGCCGCGGCCGACACGGCCCCGAAGCTGATGCAGCTGGGCCAGACCCAGCCGCTCCGGGTTTTCAATGATCATCAGGCTGGCATTGGGCACATCGACACCGACCTCTATTACGGTGGTCGCCACCAGCAAGTCTAACTGTGCATTACTAAACTGTTGCATTACCTGCTGTTTTTCTGCAGCTTTTAGCCGGCCATGTACTAAACCGATTTTTAATTGCGGTAGCGCCTGCTGCAGGTTTTGCATGGTATCTTCCGCCGCCTGGCATTGCAGCGTTTCAGATTCCTCAATTAATGTGCATACCCAGTATGCCTGGCGCTGCTCGGTCAACACGGCAGTTCTGACACGTTCGATAATATCGTCGCGGCGACCATCGGGAATGGCAACTGTGGTTACCGGTGTGCGACCTGGTGGTAATTCGTCAATTACAGACGTATCTAAGTCGGCGTAGGCCGTCATGGCCAGCGTGCGCGGGATAGGGGTAGCGGTCATAACCAGTTGATGTGGATACACACCTGCTATACCCCCTTTTTCCCGCAGCGCCAGGCGTTGATGCACGCCGAAACGATGTTGTTCATCAATGATAATCAGCGTTAAAGCGCTAAATTCGACCTGTTGTTGAAATAGCGCGTGGGTGCCTACCACCATTTGTGCGCTGCCGTCCGCAATGGCTGCAAGGGTATGTTGCCGTGCTTTACCTTTAGTTTTTCCACCCAGCCAGGCAACAGTAATATCCAGCGGCATAAACCAGCGGGCAAAGTTAGCGGCGTGCTGTTCGGCCAACAATTCTGTTGGCGCCATTAATGCTACCTGATAGCCATTACCAATAGCGGTCAATGCCGCCAGAGCGGCAACCAGGGTTTTACCCGAACCGACATCACCCTGGACTAAACGCAGCATCGGTAAGGTTTGGCTTAGATCATGGCGAATTTCCGCTGTAACCCGTTGTTGCGCAGCGGTGGGCGAAAACGGTAGTGCAGCTAAAAAGCGCTGTTCCAGTGCCGGATCAGTGTGTAACGCTATGGCCTGCTGTTGTTGGCTCTGGCTGCGTAGCTTGAACATACTCAGTTGTTGCGCAACCAATTCTTCCATAATCAGCCGCTGCTGGGCAGGGTGTTTGCCCAACTCCAGTAGCTGCAGGCTGGCATCCGGTGGTGGCCGGTGAATGTAGGTTAACGCTTCGGTTAGTGACCAAGGTTGTTGCAGTAGCGCGGCTGGCAGATATTCTTCCGGCTGGCTGCGCTGCAGGCATAACAAAGCGGCATCGGTCAGATTACGCCAGGTGGCCTGACGCAGGCCTTCAGTAGTGGGGTAAATAGGCGTTAATGTTTCACTAACGTCGGGTACCAGCTCATCGCTTTGCAAACGATACTCGGGATGCAGCATTTCTAAGCCGCGCGGGCCACGTTTGGCTTCACCAAAACAACGTAACAGCACGCCGCTGGTGACAGCATTTTTTTGCGCGGCACTAAAGTGAAAAAACCGCAAGGTGAGCATACCGCTGCCGTCTTTGATTTTAACCAACCAGCTGCGGCGTTTGCCAAATTGTACTTCACTGCTGATCACCTCGCCCAGCACGGTAGCGTGCATCAGAGGCATCAGATCGGCAATAGCGTAGATACGGGTGCGGTCTTCGTAACGCAGCGGCAGATGAAACAGAATGTCCTGAATGCTGAATATACCCAGTTTTTCCAGCCGTTCGGCGACTTTGGCGCCTACGCCCTTAATGCTGGTAATCGGCTGGCTCGCCAGAGAATCGACCCGGCTCATTCGTGCTGAGCACTTTCCATCGGCATTAGCAATGGTGGCACAACAACATCGCCGTATAGCCGGGCAACAGTACCATCTTGCACCATCGCATTTAAATGCTGACGCAACTGCGGTTCCATGACGGCATGCGGGCTGGCGCGCGACAGGCCAATATGAATAAAACTGCTTTGGCCGCGGCTGAAATCCAGTACAGCTTTGCGAAAGCGCAGACGGTAACTGAGCGTGGTATTAATTGCATCTGTGGTGCTGACTGTCGGCGCTATGACGCCATCAACCCTGCCATGTAATACCAGCTCTAATGCGGCCTCTATTGAGTCCACTTCAACGACCTGGCGAGGATTTTGTTGCAAATATGCCATTGCACCGGGGCTGTAGAGATAGCTGCGGATGCGCGCCAGGGTCATGTGACGCAACTGAGCAGCAGAGTCGATAAGGCGTTGATCGTTGTAACGTAAAAACAGGCTTTCTGACACCGTTTCATTGTAAGGCAGCATATACATAATGTTGTCGCGATCCTGACTAAACCGCAGGTTCGACATTAAATCGACTTTGCCTTCTGCCATCAGGCGCAAACAACGGGCAACGGCGGTGCGCGGTGTAAATGTCAGTTTAAAGCCGCTGCGTCTGGCCAGTTCACGCATTAAATCTACCGACGGGCCTGTAGGTTCAGCGACGTTTTCATAGTGATGAAAACGGGAAAAATGATCGAGACACCATACCAGCTGTGGTTGCGTCGGCTCTGCCGCAGGTAAGGGCTCTTCTGCACAGGCCAGAGTTACTGCCACCAAACAGGGCAGTAACATCAGGGTTAGGTAGCGCGAGCAGGACGGCGTCATCGTCAGCTTAGTGCGTGGAAGGCACTTCCATCACGCCGTCAATTTCTATCTGGCTACCACGTGGCAAAGCAGAGACCTGAACTGCCGCGCGCGCCGGATAAGGCTCGGCGAAATACTGGCTCATAATGTCATTCACAGTGGCAAAATGGCTTAAATCGATCAGAAAAATATTCACCTTCACCATGTTATTCAGGCTGCCACCGGCGGCTTCACACACTGCCGCCAGGTTTTTAAACACCTGATGTGTTTGGGCGGCGAAGTCATCTGACACCATTTGCATTGTTGCCGGCACCAGTGGGATCTGGCCAGAAAGGTACACGGTAGTACCAATTTTTACTGCCTGGCTGTAGGTGCCAATCGCGGCAGGTGCTTCATTGGTGCGAATAATCACTTTAGACATCTTGCTTATTTCCTTCTGTAAACTTTCTGCACATCCGGCATCACACGAATTTTTCGCATCACGTTTGCCAGCTGTATTCTGTCGCGAACCGACAGGGTAATTTTAATCACATATTCACCGGTATCTCTGTCATCGGTGGCCAGGTCCTGAATATTCGAATCCTGCGACGCTATCAGGGTCGTCAGCTTTGCCAGCACGCCCTGCCGATTCACAATAAACACGCGAATATCGCAGAGGAACTGTTTGTCGCCGGTTTTATCCCAGCGTACCGGAAAAAACCGACCCGGATCTTTATCCCAGCCTTTGATATTGCGACAATCTGCCCGGTGTACATTCAGGCCTTTGCCTGGTGTCGCATTGGCAACAATTTCATCCCCCGGTATCGGCCGGCAACACTTGCCGAATGTCAGCAGCATGCCTTCTGAACCAATAATAAAGGCTTTGCTTTTCGGCATTGGGCCGGCATTGTCTTTGCTGCTTTCGTCCGAATCAAACTCCCCCAGTAAGCGCCTGGCAACAGCAATAGCTAACTGATTCCCCAGGCCAATCTCACTGCACAATTCATCCAGAGACTTCTGCCTGGTGTTTTGCAGCACCTGCTCAATGCGTTCTGGTTCAATATCTTCCAGTTTGACTTCGCCCAGCGCCGAGCTTAACAAGCGGCGGCCTAACCCAGTGGACTCATTTTGCTGCTGCTTTTTCAAATAGTTACGAATGCCAAGTATAGCGCGACTGGTTACAACATAGTTCAGCCAGTTGGCATTGGGCTTGCCGCCGGGGCTGGTGACAATCTCTACGGTCTGGCCGGTTTCCAGCGGTTTATTCAGCGGGTAGGGCCGGCGATCGACTTTAGCTCCAACACAACGGTTACCGATGTCGGTATGCACGGCATAGGCAAAGTCGACAGCGGTAGCGCCAATTGGCAGCTCAACAATTTTGCCTTTGGGCGAGAACACATACAATTCGTCCGGATACAGTTCCGATTTCACATTTTCGACAAACTCGGCACTGTTACCGGCGTTTTGTTGCAACTCCAGCAGACTTTGCATCCAGCGGCGGGCGCGGATTTGTGCCGTCGTGTCCTGATGCTGACCGTTGGCTTTGTACATCCAGTGCGCGGCGATACCTTTGTCGGCCATTTCATCCATTTCGCGGGTACGCATCTGAATTTCCACCGGTATGCCGTGCGGCCCAACTAAAGATGTATGCAGCGACTGGTAGCCGTTTTGCTTGGGAATAGCGATATAGTCTTTAAAGCGGATTTCAATGGGTTTATACAGATTGTGCATTACGCCCAGCGTACGATAGCAATGGTCTATGCTGTCGACCACCACGCGAAAGGCGTAGATATCCATAACGTCATTGAACATCAGCTCTTTATTTTTCATCTTGCGGTAGATGCTGTACAGATGCTTTTCGCGGCCGACAACATCGGCATTGATATCGGCCTGCACTAAGCGACCGGTAATTTCATGCTGAATTTTTTCCAGCAATTCGCGCCGGTTACCGCGAGCTTGTTTCACGGCCGTCGACAATGCGCGATAACGCATCGGGTACAACGCCTGAAATCCCCAGTCTTCCAACTCGTTTTTGATATTGTGTATACCGAGGCGGTTGGCGATGGGGGCATACAATTCGAGCGTTTCTTTTGCGATGCGACGCCGCTTCTCTGGCCGTAGGGCGCCTAAAGTACGCATATTGTGGGTGCGGTCGGCCAGCTTAATTAAAATAACGCGGATATCCTGCGTCATCGCCATAAACATTTTTTGCAGATTGGTAACTTCAAATTCCTGATAATCTTTGAATTTTACCTTATCCAGCTTGCTGACACCCTGCACCAGTTCGGCCACGGTGGCGCCAAATTTGCTGGCGAGCTCTTCTTTGCTAACCGGAGTATCTTCAATCACGTCATGCAGCAACGCCGCCATCAGTGTTTCGTGATCCATGTGCATATCAGCCAGAATACTGCTGACTGCTACCGGGTGGGTAATATAAGGTTCACCGCTGGAGCGGGTTTGCGGCGCGTGCGCGTCCCTTGCCACTATGTAAGCTTGTTGCACTAAGGCAACCTGCTCTGGCGGCAAATAAGCACTAATCTGGTTTTTCAGACCTTCAAATAAATACACCTGTGCTCCCAAACTGCGACAGCAAACAAAATACGCCGTTAAGCGCGGGATTTATTATGAATATACGTCTATTTGTTACAGTTGCCAACGGCTAATACGCCGCTGGCTGCCTGTTGGAGGGGTTTTTACTGGTCTGAACCAATAATGGCGGCTACAGCAGCCATTTCTGAAGCTTCTTGCTGGATCTGATCGCGACGTTCCTGCTCATCCAGCACGGAGTTAGTGATCAGGCCTTTTTCAATTTCGCGCAGTGCAACCACAGTGGGTTTATCGTTTTCGATGTCCACCAAGGGTTCTTTACCTTCTACAGCTAACTGACGGGCACGGCGTGCAGCCACCAGAATTAAATCAAAACGGTTACCAATTTTATCTACTGCATCTTGAACAGTTACGCGTGCCATTTACCACTCCAAGTGTTCGGGCCATCACAAGACCGCATAGTTTACGCTAATTTGCTGTTTTCGCCAACAGTTGGTTCAGCATAGTGCTGTGCTTTACCAGCTGGCTGTGATAGCCATTGCGCTGCGCCAGTACAATGCTTTCAAACTCGTGCAGTGCAGCGTCAAAGTTGTCGTTAATAATCAGGTACTCATACTCATTAGCGTGGCTCATTTCGCTTTGCGCCTGCGCCATACGTTTAGCGATAACCTCAGCGCTGTCCTGGCCACGTTGTGTTAAACGTTGTTCCAGTTCGGCCAGGCTGGGCGGTAAAATAAAAATACCTGTCGCTGACGGCGCCTGCTGGCGAATTTGTCGCGCACCTTGCCAGTCGATATCTAAGAACACATCGATACCCTGACTTAAGCTGGCACTGATTGCGCTTTTTGACGTGCCATAGTAATTGCCAAACACTTCTGCCCATTCAAAAAACTCATCTTGGGCAATTAAGGCTTTAAATTCAGCAATACTGATAAAGTGATAATGCACGCCATTAATTTCGCCGGGGCGGGGCGCACGCGTAGTATGCGACACACTGACTTGCATATCGCTATGTCGCTTGAGCAACGCCTGGATCAGGCTGGATTTACCGGCGCCGCTGGGCGCCGAAATAATAAACAGATTACCGGCTAAGTCCTGCATAAACTCTGAGCTTTTAATGAAAATGAGAGCGGAATTCTAGTCGTTGTCGGTCGCGTGTGCAAATCCGCTTTAGCGTTTGGCTTTGGCTTTTACTGACAACGTCAGAGTAAATGTCGCCATGGCTTCAGTACCATGCAAGCTGGGGCAGGTGACAACGACTGATACCGGTTTATTAACCCGTTGGCCACTGGCCAACGATTCATCGATCATTGCATCAATCACCTGGCCATCGTTACTGGTGAAATGTACCCGGGCTTCCGGCCGTTTTAAAAACTGGCCCTGCACATCCTTAAAGGCAAAATTTGCATTCACCCCACGCGCTTTGGCTTTACTGAATACCAAAAAAGCGCCGGCTAAATCCGCACCTATAGCGAGTGCACCAAAATAGATGCTGCCAAGATGGTTTTTTGTTCGCCAGCTATGCGGCATGCTTACTTCGAGCGTCTCGCTGTCCATGCGCACAATTTTGGGAGCACAAAAGCCGATAAGCGGAATATAACGCCAGGCAAAAAATGTTAAACCCCAATTGGCTTTACGAATTGATAATGGCATCAGGTTACTCCGGCTGAAGGCTGAACATGGAGCTTACACTGGTACGACCATTGTCGCAAGATTGCCGTTGACGCTACAAAAATCACCTTTCATCGGGGTTGGGCTGTTAGTGCGAAAGCCGACTATAGTAAGGTAAACAGAATATTAACGTGCAGATCATCGGATGGTATAAAACAGTGCATTGTCGCGTTGTAATATTGATAATTACCTTAATAATGAGTTTTTCGTTGCCTGCGGCGCAAGCTTTAGCACCGGCACAGGACGATTACTTGTACCGTATCTGGTCGGTAGAGTCGGGTTTACCCCAAATTTCAGTTACCGCAATTACCCAGGATCAACAAGGCTTCATCTGGCTTGGCACACAAAATGGCCTGGCCCGGTTTGATGGTGTTAACTTTGTTGTTTATAACTCGGCTAACACACCGGCATTGTCGTCAAATTTGATCTCGGCGCTCTATTTTGACTCTCAGCAGCGGCTGTGGATTGGTACCGCGAATGGCCTGGTGTTATATCAGCAGTATCAGTTCAGCCGTATCGATGATACGCAGCCGTTTCAGGGCATAGTGTCAGGTATAGCCGAGCGCCCGGATGGCAGCATTGTTATCGGTGCCGATAAATTGTATCAATGGCATGACGGCACAATGGCGGTGATTAGTGAACATACCGGCCCGGTCTATCAAGTAGAGCAGCAGCACACAACGACCTGGATTGGCGGCAGCCACGGTATTGCCTCATTGTCAGATCAGGGTTATCAATGGTTTGAGGCGCCAGACAGTGTAGCCAAAATGCAGGTCAACGAAATTGCCGTGCAGGGCAGCAAGCTGTATTTGGGCACTAACGCCGGCCTGTTTAGCTGGCAGCGTAATCAGTGGCAGCAAATAACACTGGGTAACCAGCAGCCTGATACCAATATTGAAATGCTTTATGTCGACCGGCAACAACAGTTATGGGTTTCTACCGTTAATGCGTTATTTAAGCAGGAAGCGGGTGTTTTTTTGCGGTCCGCAGTCGGCAGTGGTTCGCGGCAGGATTTTGTCTGGGTAGACAGTATGCTGCAAGATAAACATAATAATTTATGGCTGGGCAGCCGTACCCATGGTTTAAAACGTTTACGCCGCGCCTTAACCGAGCGCTATAGTGCAGCGCAGGGCATTCCTGATACTTATGTCTGGGCAGTCGCGCCGTGGCAGCACCATGTGCTGGTGGGTACCAATGAAGGGCTGGCGCTACTGCAGCGTGGTCAGTATCAAACGTTAACCGCCAACAATCATCTGCCTAACCTTTTTGTCTACAGTTTGTTGCAGGATGACCAGAAGCGGCTGTGGGTCGGCACGCGCGCTGGCTTAAGCCGGTTAGATGCACGGACGCTAGGCTGGCAACGAAATTATGAAGCTATCGATCATTTATTGGTGACGACGCTGGCACAGGAAGCAAACCGCATTTGGGTGGGCACGAAAGGCGGCTTGTATTATGTAGAGCAGGATGAGGTGCAGCAAACTGACGTGCCTGAAGCGTTGCGACAGGCCAGGATAAGAATAGTGTTTTCCGATAGCCAAAAGCGGTTATGGGTTGGTACTGAAAATGGCTTGTATTTGCGCGACGAGCAAGGTTTTTCCGAACTGGCGTCGATGCCGTTATCTGGTCGTTTTATTAGCGCAATCAATGAGTTTGCCGATGGGAATATAATTGTCGGTAGCTTTGACCAGGGTTTTGTCCTCGGCCAGCCCGGACAGTGGCACTGGTTTAGCCAGCAACAGGGCCTACCGGGCAATGGCGTGCTGGATACACAGTTGGTCGATAATCAGCTGATTATCAGTAACTTTGAGGGCTTCTACCGTACCCGTTACGACAGTTTGTTGCAGGGTAAGGTTGAACAAATGTATATGCTGGTTGACGATCGTCAGCCAGAAGCCGTAACAGACTCGCATCGCTGCTGTAATGGTGCAGGTAGCAGTAAGGGGCTGGTGCATGAAGGCCGGCTCTGGTACCCGACGCTAAATGGTGTAATTAGTTTGCCGTTAAAACATCTGACCCAGACGATGCCAGCACCTGAGGCGGTAATTGCCAGTCTGACAGCAGCCGATACCGTGTACCACGGTGAAGCCGCGACACTACCTCCAGCGCATCGAGACTGGCATTTTCGCTTCACCGCGCCTTATTTTGTCCAGGCCTCATCGTTGCAGTTACGTTATCAATTACAGGGCTATGACGACACCTGGATAGATGCGGCAGGCCGGCGCGAAGCCTTTTATACCAATTTACCTGCTGGTAATTATACCTTCAGGGTTGAAGCGAAAATGGCCGCTGACTACCGTTGGAGCGACACGGTCATGATGACGGTTAGGTTAACGCCATACTGGCATGAAACGGTCTGGGCCAGGAGCTTGTTTGTAATACTGCTAGTTCTGCTGTTGTGGGGCGCTTACCGCTGGCGTTTACTGGCACTGGCCCGGTCACAACGACAGCTTTCAAAATTGGTGGAAGAGCGCACCTTTGCGCTACATCAGGCTAATGAACAACTGCAGCAGATGAGCATGCAGGATGCGTTAACCGGCTTACATAACCGGCGTTATCTGGATATGCATATTCAGCAGATATTATCGCGTAGCAAGCGGCATGCAGAGCCGCTGGTGTGGGTATTGCTGGATCTGGATCACTTTAAACGCGTGAACGATACCTTTGGCCATCAAACTGGCGATGTGGTGCTACTGGTCGTAGCCGATATCTTGCGGCAGAACAGCCGGGGCTCTGATCATATTATCCGCTGGGGAGGCGAAGAGTTTTTACTGATTCTCGAGCACAGTGAAGATGGTGTACTGGCACTGCAGCGTATTCATCAGGCCATCAGCAATTACCCATGGCAAAATGATATGACACTGCCACAAACCTGCTCTATCGGTGCAGTGGTGCAATTGCCAGGCTGTGACTGGCAGCACTGTTTGCGGCTGGCAGATCAGGCGTTGTACTGGGTGAAGCAACATGGCCGTAATGGCTATATGCTGCTGCAAGCTGCTACTCCGGTATCTGCAGAGGTATTGGCTGACAATGCCAGTGTGAAGGACTTACTGGCGGAAGGTAAACTGCACGCCGTGAGTAACAAAGACTTTACTGCTGTGTTGTCCTGATCTAGCACAGCAAAGCTAGCTGCTGTAAACCTTGCCAGGCGGTGTGATAAAATGGCGGCCTTTGCCACGTCGTGGCCGTTCGTTACAGGAGCCTGCTGTGTCTGCATTATCGTCGTTATATCCTCAGCCGTTATGGCAATGGTTCGCACAAATTTGTGCTATTCCTCACCCGTCCAAGCATGAACAGGCGTTAAGCCAGCATATTCAGGCCTGGGCGCGCGATAAAGGCCTGAGTCTGGTCGAAGACAAGGTTGGCAATTTAATAATTAAGAAACCGGCTACAGCCGGCATGGAAGATCGTAAAACGGTGGTGATCCAGGCTCACCTGGACATGGTGCCACAGAAAAACGCTGACAAAGTGCATGATTTCACCACCGACCCTATTGAAGCTTATATCGACGGCGACTGGGTTAAAGCCAACGGCACCACACTGGGTGCTGATAACGGCATTGGTATGGCGTCGGCGCTGGCTATTCTGGGCAGCGACGACATTAAACATGGCCCGCTGGAAGTGCTGTTAACTGTTGATGAAGAGGCGGGTATGACCGGCGCCTTTGGTGTTGAGCCAGGCATGCTGCAAGCAGACATTCTGATTAACACCGATTCAGAACAGGAAGGCGAAATTTATATGGGCTGCGCCGGCGGCGTTGATGCCGAGTTTAGTGTGCCGGCACACTGGCAACCTGCTGCACAAGGTGTGATCGCGTTTACGTTAAGTTTAACCGGGTTAAAAGGTGGCCATTCCGGCGTGAATATTCATTTAGGCCGTGGCAATGCCAATAAGCTGCTGGCGCGCTTTTTAGCCGATAACGCCAATGCGTTGGGGCTGGCCATTAGCGCCTTTAATGGCGGCTCATTGCGCAATGCTATTCCACGAGAAGCCACGTTAAGCCTGACCGTACCGGCAGAACAATTAAATCAGCTGCAACAACGGGTCGCTGTGTTTGAAGCGCTGATACAGGCTGAATTAGCGGCGGTAGAGCCAGCGTTAAAATTAACACTGACCGAAGTGCCTGCACCGGCGCAGGTATTGGCGGCAGACTGCCAGCGAACACTGATCAACTTGTTAAACGTCTGCCCCAATGGCGTGATGCGCATGAGCGATGAAGTGCAAGGTGTGACCGAAACTTCGCTGAATATGGGCGTGATTACCACCAAAGATAGCAGTATCCAGGTGCTGTGTTTAATTCGCTCGCTGATTGACTCTGGCCGCGAGCAAATTGAAAGCATGCTTAGCTCACTGGCACAGTTAGCCGGTGCCGAGGTGAAGTTCAGCGGCGCCTACCCGGGCTGGAAACCTAACCCGGATTCACCGGTAATGGCTATTGTAAACCAAACCTATCAGGATATTTACCACAAAGAACCGGTGATTATGGTGATTCACGCCGGTTTAGAATGCGGCCTGTTTAAAAAGCCGTATCCGGACATGGACATGGTGTCCATCGGCCCGACTATCCGCTTTCCGCACGGCCCGGATGAAATGGTCAATATCAAAACGGTTGGACAGTATTGGCAGCTGCTGCTCGCTGTACTGGAGCGCATACCCGCGCGCAGCTAAGTGAAAAAACGGGCGCATACCGCGCCCGTATTCGATTCGATTAAATTGGCATACCGGTTGGCAGTGTAGCCTGGTATCAAAAATCCAATTGAGCTGTTTTATTTTTCCTCGAGCAGGGCGTCATCTAATAACGCCAAGACCGTCCTGTTACCATTGCCAAACGCATCTGCCTGCCAGTTATCTGCTAAGCGGTCTAGCGCCATAAAAAGGGCAAAACCAAGCTTTTGTGACCACCATTTACCTCTTAAACCAAATGCGTCAATGGCTTCTGCTTTTGTCAGCCTTCCGCCATTGGCGGAGCTCAGCCAGCTATAACCCAGCCATTGACCAGAGCCTTCCATGGTTAACCAGACATCATCTATTGCACGGTATTTTTCGGCATCGCCGATCATCCAGGTTTGATAACGGTTTTTCAGCATATCGCGGGCCTGACGCGCCAGGCGTCGTGCGTCGCTATCAGTTGTGGCCTGTGCCGCTTGCATTAACAAGTCGACTTCAGCTAACACCGACGCTGAAAACGCCTTATTGTCCTCAAAAATTGCCTGTACGCTGTCATCATTGAACGAGTCAGGTAAATTATGCTTCTTTATCAGGGCATCAATTTGTTTGCCATATGTTGGCGATTGAATTGCGTGCATCGCTTCGTGCAGCATCACCGGCACCATGAACGTTTCTAACCCTATGGGGCTGGTCACCCCGCCATCCCGCCAAATACTTGGCACCGACATAACAAAAAATGTCTGCCCTTCAGCAGTCGACATAGTGAATGAATTCACAATCGGCGGCATTTCATCGCCGTTGGGAAATTGCACCGTGCCATTATGCAGTTCAGACGTCCAGATTACGTTATCCGTTTTCTGCAAGGCATCGCTGCTCATGCGTTGGCATTTCGCATCAAAAAAAATTACATCGAATACGCCAACGTCAGCAACTTGAGTAATCGTTCTGTTTACATCATGCCAGGCCGAAATAGCACGCTTAACCCATGCGCTATCTTCAGCAGAAAACTGACAGGCTGGTGCGGGCTTGGTCTGTGTCACGGCATGTTCCGCTTTTGCTACGTTGTTAACTGTCGCACAGCCTATCGCCAGAAAGGCGGGCAAACATAAGAACGTCTTCACAACATTTTGCATCTTGGCACTCCTGTTACGTATTGCGTACTTACGTTCGCATGCGCAGAATTACATCTTACTAAATCATCCGCATCAGCAAATAAACCCTGCAGATAAATCTGCATCAGAATGTTATCGTTGCAACAGGTAATCCAATGCACCCACTACCGCCGCAACCTGCGCCTGAATGCATTGCTCTGGCGTGGCACTTGGACTGTCTGGATACACTTCGGTGGTGCTAACCAGTGGCGCATCGGTAACACTGCCACATAAACCCAATGTGGCTTTGGCATAATTGATCACACCCGGCTGCTGCACAGGTTCGCCAATTAATTTGCCGTTCTCATCAGCCTCGGCAATATGGGTAATTTTTGCCACGCTGTCGATAATGGCTTTTTGCAGCGCCGGGCACGGGTGCTCGGCATCGTCTACCGTGTAGTAGCCGTCGGGGATATTCCAGTTAGTATTTACCTTGCCATCTTGTGCCGCTTTGGCCGGGCGAAACTCGCTGTTGTCCGAATCTGTGGTTTCATGCAGATCAATATGCAGCGCAAAATGCTGGTTTAATTCTGCCAGATACTGGCGTACTTGCTGGGCTTCGGTGGCAGTGCCAGTGGGGCCAAAACTGCGGTTTGGATCGATAGCTTTTGGGTTCCAGCGATTAATGGTTTCATATCCCCAGGGGCTAATACAGGGCAGCACCAGAATATTCAGCTGGTTACTGTAAGCCTGGGCCTTGGTTTGCAGAAAGCGCAGCGCACCATGCACGCCACTGGTTTCATAGCCGTGCACACCGCCGGTCACCAGTATTGTCGGCTTATTACTTTGCCAGTGCCGGCTTTTTACTGCATATAGCGGGTAGGTTTTACCACACACGGCCTGATAATCCAGCTCGCCATACTGCTCTATATCAAACTCTGCTTTTAACGCCTCAATGGCAGGGTACACCTCGGTAAATACACTGCGCTTTATCTGCTGCTCCTGCAGCCATTGAGTTTTTTCGGCTTCGCCCCACGGCTGGCCGACAGTACCGATATGGTAAATTTTATCCATGAGTTGTCCTGACTTATCTGTTTAGCAAAAGCGGCACTATAACATTGCGCTGTGCGTGCGGGCTATCGCAGCACGGTCAGTGGCGGCTAATCTGTGCCTGGCAGCGTAACAGCACCAAAGAACGCGATGCAGTGCTGATAAAAAGCCTGTACCAGCCGCGGCATAGGGGCGTGAGCGGAATGAATAAAGCCGTATTGGTGAGAAATAGTGTCTGTTAGCGGCACGAGCTTTATATTACTGTCCAGATATTGCATGGCCAGCACCTGATTAATAATGGCTATGCCCAGCTGACGTTTTACCAGTGCACAAGCGGTTGCTACATTGTGCGTTTCCAGCTTAACCCTCAGGTCAACACCGGCACGGCGAAATAATTGCTCCAGATTTTGTCGCGACGGCCGGCCTTGTCCCAGCATAATCAGCGGCTCACGGGCCAGTTGCGCTAGTGCAATACTCGATTGTGCAGCCAGTGCGTGTTGTATAGGCACCGCGCATACCATTGGGCTGGTCAGGATGGGGTAGCTGATAAGCCCGGGGTGTTGCTCTGGTAACTGAATAAAGCCGCAGTCAATTGAGCGCTGCGCCACCAGATCTCTGGCCTGCTGAGGGCTGTGCGAGTCGAGGCTAACGGTAATCGACGGGTAGCGCCGGACAAAGCTGGCTACAGCATCGGCTAATGGCCCTGAGCTGAAACTGGCTGGTGCGACTATGGTTAGCGAGCCACTGTCTATGCGTCGCATACTTTGCGCCAGTGCTAAAAAACGGTCAGCGTTATTTAGCAGCAGATCAATTTCGCTACTTAAGCGCTGGGCTTCATCCGTCGGAATTAGCCGGCTGTGTTCGCGGTAAAACAATTGAAAACCAACCAGATGTTCCAACGACGCGAGCAAGCGGCTAACTCCCGGCTGGGTCAGCCCCATTTGTTTGGCTGCGGCAGTGGCCGAGCCGGTTTGCATTATCGCGCGAAAACTTTCCAGGCTTTTCAGGTTCAGCATCAGTGCTCCGGCATGGATATAACAAAATGTTATCTATGTATGAGTGTTAATCATAATATTGCATGGGAAAAGGTGCTTTGCTAGTTTTCATTCAAACATAACAACAAAGTCCTACACGCAGCAGGGTGACAGAATGAAACGACAACACTACAACTTATCCGTGTTAACACTGGCGATGTATGCCAGCGCATGGCCTGTACTGGCCCAACAAACTACAGCAGACACGACAGCAGAAGCCAAGGTAGAGGTGATTTCGATAACCGGCTCGCGCATTTCGCGGCGTGGTGAAACCGAAGGCAGCCCGATTCAATCGCTGAGTAAGGCTGATATGGAAGTTAAGGGCGCGCTGTCACTCGGTGAAGTGCTGCAGGAGTTACCTTCGGTAGGCGGCAGTTTGAATGACAACGGCAGCGCTGGCACCAGTCACGGTACAGCCAGCGTGAACTTGCGCAATCTGGGTGAGAACCGTTCATTGATTCTGGTCAACGGCAACCGTTGGGTCAATGGTGCGGGTAGCCGAGGCTTTCGTGATTTTGTGGACTTAAATACCATTCCGTTTGCCATTATTAACAATGTTGAAGTGTTGCAGGACGGCGCTACCGCTATCTACGGCGCCGATGCTATTGCCGGTGTAGTCAACATTCAGACGTTGAAAGATTACGATGGTGCCAAAGTGAAAGCCTATGTTGGCCAGACCAGCGAAAGTGACCGCGAAACGGTAAATCTGGATGCGTTGGTGGGTACCGATATTGGTGGGCATAACCTGATGTTCTCCGCCAGTTATGCCAAACAAAAAGCCATTATGACGCAAGACCGTGAGCTAACCGCAGTGCCGTTAAACGGCTTACCTCTGGGTAGCGCAGAGGGGTTGTTCCGCGAAGCCAGTTTACAAAGTGTGATGGGTTTTACCATACCGTCACAAGGCATTAGCCGTGACCCTGGCACAGACGGCAACAACCTTGCCAGCTGGCGCCCGGCAACCACCGCAGACCGGTTTAACCGTTACCATGACAACTATGTGGTTGGACCGAGCGAGCGACTGAGTGTATTTGGCCAGGGGGTGTTTCAGTTGGGTGATGCCGGTATCTTCAGCGATACCGTGTTACGTATCGAAGCACTGCACAATGAGCGCAGTTCTGATCAGCAATTTTCTGCCGTTATCCCGGTAGTAAATGGCAGCCGGGGTTTTATTATTGCCAATGATCCGAGGGTAAACCCGTTTGGGGTTGAGTTTTCCGGCAAGGATTTTGTTGCGACTAACTTTTTTGTCG
>JBFKFH010000039.1:0-17423 GCA_041618685.1 Rheinheimera sp. | reverse complement strand
GCTCTCAGGGGGTTTCAAAAGGAACTGAAGGGCGGTGCCCCCCTTTTGAATGCCATGCTCCATCACATAGACTCGATCGTTTTGGAGAAATGTTTACGGCGGATACCATTGAGCTGATTGCCAGCCATAGCTGGCCAGGCAATGTACGTGAATTGAAGCACGCGGTAGAGCGGGCTTATATTTTGGCAGACAAACAAATCCAGCCCGAACACCTATTGTTAGAAACCCCGACAGACCAGGCTGAGCAGGAGCTAACCGACGTACCCTCAGGTGTGCCGTTGGACGAGCTTGAGAAAGCGGCCATATTAACCACGTTAGCGCAAAACGACGGTAATAAAACTGATACTGCCCAGCAATTGGGTATCAGCGTCAAAACGCTGTACAACAAGTTGGAGAAGTACCAACAGGCAGAGTCATGATGTGATTTTATACTGGCGACCTGCCGTATTTAGCGGTTGCCAGCCCAGGGAAGTTGTTGTCATTGTCGTCGGGCGTTAGCCAGACAACGTCCAGTCTGCTGTCAGTTCAGGTCTAAAAAAAGCCACGGCGGTTTATCGCCGTGGCTGCTGTTAACTTAACAATCTTTGTCTTCCGCATCTGCTTTTTCTTTTACATCTTCACAGAGGTCTTCAACTTTATTGCCTGCATCAGTTACAACTTCGTCGATGGTTTCTCCGGCTTCTTCGGCACTATTGTCCTCACAGGCCATTACGGCAAAAGCCAGCATCGTCACTAAAGTTAAGCGTATGAAAAGATTCGTTAATGCCATAGATTAGTATCCTCTTTGTAAAACGTAAGGTTAAAGTTTAGGTGACTTACCGCGCAAGGCGTTCACCAGTAGTGAAATCACCAGCAGCACGATAAAGATAAAGAAAATGACCTTGGCAATGCCTGCGGCCGCACCCGCGATACCACCAAAACCCAGTACCGCAGCAATTACTGCAATAATTAGAAAGGTTAATGCCCAGCCCAACATAGTTTTCTCCTTAGTGCGTTATAGCACTGACAGTTAAAAAATATGTTGTCACTCTTGCCAGCAGCATGCCAAAACTACGCGATAAAGTAAGTGGTTGATTTTAATTTGCTTATTTTCATTGGTGGCATAAATGTTAAAATGCTACTTCGCAGAATGCGAAAAAGTTACCGGCTTGGTCGGTAACTGTTTCATAGCATATATGTCGCAGCCGGTGTTACAGCTGTTGCAGCACGGCAGTTAAGTCGTCACTGTTGAAGTGGTAGGTCTTATTGCAGTATTCGCAGCTGATATCGAGCTTGCCTTCGGCGATATGTTCGCTGATTAGCTCTTTACCTAAACTGATAATGGCCTTGGCGCTTTTTTCACGTGAGCAACCACAGACAAAGCTGACTGGTTGTGCCGGAAACAATTCAACTGTTTCCTGGTGGAACAGGCGATACAACAGGTCTTCTGCTGCCAGCTCGAACATTTCATTTGCTGTCAGTGTATCAGTAAGAATGACTAAATCATCAAAGTCAGCCTTAGCTTTGTGCTGTTCGACCGGCAGAACCTGCAACATAAAGCCGGCGGCCCGACAATGTTGTGGTTGTAAGTCGGTATACAGATAGAGGCGGGTTGGTAATTGCTCTGATTGAGCAAAATAGGCTTCCAGCGTACTGGCTAAGCTATCGCCGCTTAACGGGATAATACCCTGATAGCGCTCACCTTGTTTGGGTGAGATGGTGACTAACAGGTAGCCTTCGCCTATCAGTTCACGAAAACTGCTGCCGGTGATCTCCGCCTGCATCCGCACGACACCACGAAACTGCTGTTGATCCGTGCCATTGACAGCGGCAAAACGCACCGGGCCGTCTCCCTGAATTTGCACAGCGATATCGCCGTCAAATTTCAATGTGGCAGTTAACAGACTAGTAGCGGCAACCAGTTCAGCCAGCAATTGCTTAACCGGCTGCGGGTAATCATGATGCAACAACATTTGATCCAGACTGGATGATAATTGCACCAGTTCGCCACGTACATTTCTTTGCTGAAATAAAAATCGGTATAACGTATCTGAATTCATGCTGTTCTCTTACTGCTGCGATTTTAATAAGAGCAATTTGCGGCGCTCTTTTTTGTCAGGTTTGGTGTCAGGATGGGGCGCAAACAGGCTGTTAGTTTTTCTCAGTTCAGCCCGCTTCAGTCTTTGCTCCACACTGTCAGCGGTCTCTTCGTACAGTGCTTGGGCCAATGCTGCTGACAAACGTCTTTCAGTCAAACCAAGCACGACAACAATTTTTTCGTCACTGCCCTGAGTCAATCGTACTGTTGCGCCGGGCTCGACTGTTCTGCTAGCTTTGCAGCGCTGGCCATTATAATGTACTTTACCGCCTTCGATCATCTCTTTAGCGATCGAGCGGGTTTTATAAAAGCGGCAAGCCCACAGCCATTTATCTAATCGTAATGCGGGTTGCTGGCTTGGAGCTGAAAGTTTTCCTGACGGCATAATGTATAATTGAGACTAGTCGAACTAAAACCGCCATTATAGTGCCAAAGCGGGAAAAATGGCGGGTAATATGAAAAAAACCTGGTTAATACCTTGTGAATGTCAGTGTTGAGCTTGTTGGTCGCCAGACAACTGGGTAAGATAATTTTCTCTGTTTAAGTAGAAGTGTGCAATGAAGCCGTTAATAGACACGCAGCAGTTAGTGAGACAACTACAAAAAGTGCCACTGAACCGGGTACAGCAAGCTTTGAACCTACTGCTGGTTATTCTGCTGGCGTGGTTACTGGCGCGTTTCAGCTGGCAGTTAGTGCCTGTTAATTCGGCTACCCATTTAGCGCCGGCGGGCAACGTAAATGCTGCGGCAAGGCAAAATGACAGTGTCAGCCTGGCTGCATTAACGGGTTTCTCTTTATTTGGTAAAGCGTCGGCGCTACCGGTAAAAGACGTAGCGCCAGTGGTAACTGAAGCACCAAAAACACAGCTAAATGTCAAACTAACTGGCTTAGTTGCGGTGGGGCATGAACCGAATCAGGGCAGTGCCATTATTGAAAGCCGTGGCAGTGAGGCGACCTATGCCGTCAACGACAGCATAGAAGGGACAAACGCAGTTTTAAAGCAGGTATTATCTGACCGTGTACTGTTGCAACAGGCCGGCCGCTATGAAACGCTGATGCTGGATGGTTTTGAATATACCAAAATGGCACAAGCCAATGCGGGCCTGGGTCGAGCAGATGAGTCACATGATGATGGCCAGCGCAATGACGCGCCCTCTACTGACCTGACGCCTGTGGTAGAGCCAATGGAAATGCAGCCACTACAGGTGAGTGACCAGCTTGAACTGCGCCGCGATGAACTGGTAGCGGAGCCGATGAAGTTTTTTGACTACGTGCGGGTCACACCGCATCGGCCCAACGGTCAAATGATGGGTTACCGGTTGATGCCAGGCAAAGATCCCAGCCTGTTTACCCAACTTGGTTTACAGCCAAATGATTTGGCTGTGGAAATAAATGGCATTGCGCTAAACGATATGCAGCAGGCAATGAACGCCATTAATGAATTACGCGATGCTAAAGAAGCGGCAATTAAAATAGAACGCGATGGCGAAGTCAGAGATATTCTGGTTAGTCTGTCACAATAATTATTAAAATAAATTGGTTATACGCTAATGAAATCAGGGCAATTTTCGCTTTTCTCCCGCCGCTCAGTGGCCAGTTTACTGGTTGCAGCCGCACTTACTGCCGCTATTCCTGTCGGCACAGTTGTCGCTCAGGAAGAGGTGATGTACTCACCCAATTTTAAAGGTACCGATATTAATGAGTTTATTAATATTGTTGGTATGAACCTGAAGAAAACTATTATTGTTGACCCGCAGGTACGTGGCCGCATTAACGTGCGCAGTTATGAGATGCTGAATGAGCAGCAGTATTACCAGTTTTTCCTCAACGTGTTGGAAGTTTACAGTTTCGCAGTGGTGGAAATGGACAACGGCGTATTAAAGGTAGTGCGTAATAAAGACGCCAAAACCAGTAATATCCCGGTGGTAACTGATGAAGCTCCGGGCCAGGGTGATGAAATGGTTACCCGGGTGGTGCAGGTGCGCAACGTATCGGTACGTGAGCTGGCGCCGCTATTACGGCAGTTCAGTAACCAGGCTGGTGGTGGGCATGTGGTGAACTATGACCCGTCCAACGTCATTATGATGACCGGGCCGGCAGCCGTGGTTAACCGTTTAGTGGACATTATTCAGCGGGTTGACAAAGCAGGCGATCAAGAGCTGGAGATTGTTAAACTGCAGTATGCCTCAGCGCCGGAAATAGTGCGTATTTTAGAAAACATTTACAAAAGCCAGGGCCGGGCGGAACAACCCGATTTTCTGGTGCCAAGAATTGTTGCCGACGAGCGAACCAACAGCGTAATCGTCAGTGGTGAACTGCAGGCGCGTAAACGTGTTATTGAGTTGGCAAAGCGCTTAGATTCAGAGCTGCAAACCAGCGGTAACACCCGGGTATTCTATTTAAAATATGCAAAGGCAGAAGAGTTAGTGCCGGTGCTAAAAGGCGTTAGTGAGTCTATTGTCGCCGAAGTTCAGGGCGCTACCGGCGCAGCTGGTGCTCAGGGTGGTCGTGGTGCAGCTGCAAATACCGGCCGGGCGATTAGCATTGAGGCCCATGCCGACAGTAACTCGCTGGTCATCACCGCGCAGCCAGACATGATGCGCTCGTTAGAAGAGGTGCTGCGTCAACTGGATATTCGCCGGGCTCAGGTGCTGGTCGAAGCAATAATTGTTGAGGTTTTCGAAGGTGATGGCACTGATTTTGGTGTGCAGTGGCTGAATAAAAATGGTGGTGGTACCAACTTCAATAACGGCAATACCATACCTATCGTTAGTGTAGCGGGTGGAGCAGCTGTAGCTTCACAAGTTACTAAGGGCTCATCCACCGTTATTATTGATGCAAACGGGCAGCCGGTCACAACAACTACGCCAGACTCCAACAGAGATTACTCTGTGCTGGCGCAGGTGCTCAGTGGCTTGAATGGCGCTATGCTGGGCTTTTACAACGGCGACTGGGCTGCGATTTTACAGGCCGTGCGCACCAGCACGAATTCTAACGTACTGGCCACCCCGCATATTACTACTATGGATAACCAGGAAGCATTCTTTCTGGTAGGTCAGGAAGTGCCGGTCATTACTGGCTCAACCACCGGCTCGAATAACACCAATCCGTTCCAGCAGGTTAACCGGCAGGAAGTCGGTATAAAGCTGAAAGTGACACCGCAAATCAACGAAGGTGATGCGGTTCAGCTTACCATTGAACAGGAAGTGTCCAGCATTGGTGGTGCCACGGCGGTTGATATCACTATTAACAAGCGTGAAATCAAAACCACGGTCATGGCGGATGATGGTGCCACTGTGGTGCTTGGCGGCCTGATTGATGAAGATGTGCAGGAAAGTGAGTCTAAAGTGCCGCTATTGGGCGACATCCCATTTTTGGGGCACTTATTTAAATCAACCAGTGTCACCAAGCAAAAACGTAATTTGATGGTGTTTATTAAAGCCACAATAGTGCGGGAAGGCTCGGCCATTTCCGGTATTTCTAAAACCAAATATAACTACATCCGTGCTGAGCAGCTGAAGCGTCAGGAAGAAGGCATCCGCTTAATGCCGTTAACGGATCAGGTCGTGTTGCCCAAATGGGATGATTCTTTAGCACTGCCACCGACGTTTGATGAATACATGCAAGAGCAGCCAGTCGCAGCAGGCTCCAACCAGGGGAAGCAAGACTGATGGATGTGCTGGACGCAGAACAGGTTAAGCCGGCCAGCAGCCGCATTCGTCTGCCCTTTGGCTTTGCCAAGCGCCACGGCGTGTTGTTGCAACAGCAAGCGCAGGGCTGGCAATTGTATATTCATACGGCAACAACGCCAGCCGCTGTTTTAGAAGTGCGCCGTATGCTGGCAGAGCCGTTTCAGATCCAGCGTTTGTCTGCAGTGGAATTTGAAGCACTGCTCGAAGCCAGCTATCAGCGGGATTCCTCTGAAGCGCAACAGCTGATGGAAGATATTGGCAATGAAGTGAATTTGGCGTCGCTGGCCGATGACATTCAGGAAAGTGAAGACTTACTGGAGAATGAAGATGATGCGCCCATCATTAAGCTCATTAATGCGATGCTGGGTGAAGCGATTAAACTGGGGGCTTCTGATATTCATGTCGAAACCTTTGAAAAAGCGCTGGTAGTACGGTTTCGGGTAGACGGGATTTTACGAGAAGTTCTGCGGCCTAACCGGCGGTTATCCAGCTTACTGGTATCGCGCATCAAAGTAATGGCGAAGCTTGATATTGCTGAAAAGCGGGTGCCACAGGATGGCCGTATCAGCTTACGTATTGCCGGGCGCGCGGTCGATGTGCGGGTATCAACCATGCCATCCAGCCATGGTGAGCGGGTCGTGTTGCGTTTACTGGATAAAAATAACTCCCATCTTAACCTGGCCGATTTAGGTATGACACTGTCGGTTCAGCAGGCGTTTTCACAACTTATTTTAAAACCACACGGCATTATTCTGGTTACCGGCCCGACAGGCTCCGGTAAAAGTACCACCCTGTACGCGGGTTTAACGGAAATTAACACTAAAGACCGCAATATCCTTACCGTGGAAGACCCGATTGAGTATGAACTGGAAGGCATAGGCCAGACTCAGGTGAATACTAAGGTAAACATGACTTTTGCCCGCGGTTTACGCGCTATCTTGCGGCAAGACCCCGATGTGGTAATGGTGGGCGAAATCCGCGATCTGGAAACTGCGCAGATTGCGGTGCAGGCAAGTTTAACCGGCCACCTGGTGTTGTCTACGTTACACACGAATACCGCGTCCGGTGCAATTACCCGCCTGGAGGACATGGGGGTAGAACCCTTCTTACTGTCGTCCAGTTTACTTGGGGTATTGGCGCAGCGGTTGGTGCGAACCTTATGCCCGCATTGCAAAGCGGAACATGACCCGGATAACGAAGAACGCAAACTACTGGGTATACCACAGCAAGATCAGATACACATATACCGCGCCAAAGGCTGTGAGCAATGTAATTTTACCGGTTACCGTGGCCGTACCGGTATTCACGAACTGCTGCTGGTTGATGAACATATCCGCGAACTGATTCACAATGGTAAGGGCGAGCAGGCGATTGAAAAGTATGTACGCCGGCATAGCCCCAGTATTCGCGCAGACGGTTTCAGTAAGGTATTGCTTGGCGAAACCACGCTGGAAGAAGTATTACGCGTGACACGTGAGGATGTATAGTGCCAGCCTTTGAATATCAGGCGCTGGACGCCAGAGGTAAAAGCAGTAAGGGTGTGCTTGAGGCCGACAATGCCCGTCATGCCCGCGCCTTATTACGCGAGCAAAAACTGACGCCGGTTAGTGTGGCACTGGCATCGCAACAGGAAAAGTTACTGGCATCAGGTAAGCAATGGTTCAAGCGCAGCATTTCTGCCTCAGAGCTGGCGTTGATCACCCGGCAGTTAGCGACGCTGGTCGAAGCCGCGCTGCCAATAGAAAGTGCGTTGCTGGCGGTGGCAGAACAATGTGACAAACCACGCTTAAAGAACATGATGATGACTGTACGTTCCAAGGTCGTCGAAGGGTATAGCCTGGCTGAAGGCCTGGCGGAGTTCCCGTATGTGTTCGATCATTTATTCCGCTCTATGGTGGCTGCCGGAGAAAAGTCGGGTCATCTGGACCAGGTATTAAACCGGCTGGCTGATTATACCGAGCAGCGCCAGCATATGCGTAGCCAGATCCTGCAGGCCTTGCTGTATCCTATTATTCTGACGTGTTTTGCCGTGTTGGTAATTTCTATATTGCTGGCTGCGGTGGTACCAAAAATCGTTGGCCAGTTTGAGCATATGGGACAAAGCCTGCCGGGCTCGACGTTGTTTTTAATTGCCGCCAGTGATTTTCTGCGTGCTTACGGCATCCTGGTACTAATTGGTCTTATGCTGGCAACGGTACTGTTTAAACGTGCATTACGAAAACCTGCAGTGCGGTTTCGCTGGGACGCATTAGTCCTGAGAAACCGCATTCTTGGCAAGGTGACTAAGGGGCTTAACACGGCCCGCTTTGCCCGTACCTTAAGTATTCTGAATGCTTCAGCCGTTCCGCTGCTCGAAGCTATGCGCATTAGTGCTGATGTTCTGAGTAACAGTTTTATGAAGCAGGCGGTAACAGATGCGACGGCACGGGTCAGGGAAGGTACTTCACTGCGCAATGCGCTGGAGCAAACTAAGCTGTTCCCGCCGATGATGCTGCATATGATAGCCAGCGGTGAAAAAAGCGGTCAGTTGGATTCTATGCTGGAGCGTGCAGCGAATACACAGGACCGAGAGTTTGAAACGCTGGTTACTGTGTCGTTAAAAGTGTTTGAACCTGTGCTGGTGGCGGTAATGGCTGGCATGGTGTTATTTATTGTGATGGCGATTTTGCAGCCCATCTTAGCGTTAAACAATATGGTAGGTGGTGGTTAATATGTTAAGGCAACATAAGGTTGGGCCGCAGCGCGGTTTTACATTGTTAGAGGTCATGGTCGTTATTGTCATATTGGGAATTATTGCCAGTATGGTAGTACCAAACCTGATTGGCAATCAGGAAGCAGCTGCGCGGCAAAAAGCTGTGGTTGATATTCAGCAGCTGGAAAGTGCATTGGATATGTACCGGTTACGTAATGGTTTCTATCCGACCACGGAGCAAGGTATGCAGGCCCTGGTTACTGCGCCGACATCACAGCCGGTTCCGCGCGCCTTTCCTGATGGCGGTTTTATCCGTCGGTTACCAAAAGATCCATGGGATGAAGACTATATTCTGATCAGCCCGGGTCAGGTTGGCCGGATTGATATTTTATCCAAGGGGCCGGACCGCACCGCCGGTACTGATGATGATATCGGTAACTGGAATCTGGACGGCGATCAGAGCAGCAATCAGTAATGCACTCACGGCCAGCGGCACCACGCCACCAGCAGGGCTTTACACTGGTTGAGGTCATGCTGGTGATGTTGCTAATTGGTTTGCTGGCTACCACGGTAGTGATGAACTTCAGTGGCGAGTCACGCGAAGAGCGGCTGGAAAAAGAAGCGGAACGTTTGCAACAGCTGTTTCATTTTGTTGCCGAAACAGCCATGTTGAAGCAGCAGGAGTGGGGGCTGTACGTATTCAGTGATAGCTACGGCTTCTTGTATTACGACAATGACGCCGGTAAATGGGCTGCGGCAGATGAGCCTGCCGGGTTAAAGCATTATAAATTACCGCGTGACATCGTGTTGACTCTGGAGCTGGAAGGTCTGCCCGGCGCAGAGTCTAATCTGCTGAGTCAGCTGGACTGGCAAACAGATGAAGAGCAACAAGCTGATACAGAAAGTAAAATACCAGTGTTGCCACAAGTGTTTATTCTATCATCAGGTGAAATCAGTCCGTTTCAACTGCTGTTTACGGAAAAATCAGATCTGACACCGCTATACAGCGCAGTGTCGGCAGAGTTTGCTATTCCATTGGCGCGTTCGACTGTATCCGAGGCGCAGCCATGAAACGCAGTGGTTTTACCTTGCTGGAACTGCTGGTTGCGATGGCAATATTTGCCACGGCAGGCATGGCAATTATGCAAGCGAGCTCGGCACATATACGCAGTTTAAGCCAGCTTGATGACTTAACCATTGCCAGTTACGTTGCCAACAACCAGATGCAGCTAGCGATGCTTGACCCAGCCTGGCCCGGCAAAGAAAAAAGCCAGGGTGAAATTGAGATGGCCAATCGCAGCTGGGTATGGCGGCAGCAAGTTAGCAAGCTTACCGATGATGATCTGCGGCTGATCCAAATCAGTGTCAGTCTGGCAGACACACCTGATGATGTACTGTATCAATTACAAAGTTATAAAGGTAAACCCAGTGCATAAAACGAACGCTGGTTTTACCTTTATTGAAATGCTACTGGCGGCAGCTATTTTTGCCATGGTTGGTCTGGCGTCGGTTGCCGTGCTGAGTAGCGTAACGCAAAGCGATGAATTGTCACAACAAGCCAGTGAGCGCCTGGTGTTGCTGCAACGCACTATGTTGATGTTGGAACGCGATTTTATGCAAATCAGTGTGCGGCATGTGCGAATTGATGGCGAAGCGCCGGCTAAGTTCAGGTTATTTGGCGAGAAGTTTCTGCTCGATAGTGACGACCATGGTGTCACCTTTGTCCGTCAGGGCTGGCGTAATCCCGGTATGATTCTGCCGCGCAGCGAAATTCAGGCCGTAGCATACCGTTTGCAGGACGGGAGTTTGCAGCGTCTCTATACCTTATATCCGGATGCTGTTACCGGTACCGAGCCTCAAGTGCAGCAATTGCAAAGCGGTCTGACCGGTTTTGAAGTGCATTATCTGCAAGGCGAAGAATGGCTGGAGCGTTGGCAGGATGGCAATTTTCCCCAGGCAGTGCGGATAACACTGATTGACGAAGCGCTCGGCCGGCTGGAACGTATTTTTATGCTGCCAGATGCCGTTGTTGCAGACGGAGGGCGCGGATGAAATCCAGGCAGTCGCAACAAGGCGTAGCACTGGTAGCGGTGCTGATGATCATCGCTATTGTTGTTGTCATCGCGGTAAATATGACCGGCCGATTGCAGTTGCAACTGCAGCGTCAGCAAAATATGCAGCAACAACAGCAGGCATTTTGGTATGCCATCGGAGCGGAGCAGTTTGCTAAAGTGTTACTCAGTCGCACCCTGGCTGGGCAGGAAACGGTTAATTTGTCGCAGGATTGGGCATTGCAGGGCGCCACTTTCCCGGTTGATAACGGCACTATTGCCGGCGATATAAAGGATTTACACAGCTGCTTTAATTTAAATGCACTGCAAAATGTAACGCCACAAGGTGGTGGCAGAACTGAGCAAACGGCTGCGCAAAAAGCATTTATCCGTTTGCTTGAACTCAAAGCAGGGGAACTGTCGATGCCGGCGGAATATTTAACCGCACGCATCGGCGACTGGCTGGATGAAGACAGCTTGCTAAGCGCAGCAGGCAGTGCAGAAGAAGATGATTATGCGGCATTGCGCTTTCCGTATTACAGCGCCAACAGCCTGATGGCCAGTGTATCAGAGCTAAGGGTCATTCTGGACATGACCCCGAAAGATTATCAGCTGCTGGCACCTTTTGTCTGTGTGGTGCCTGAAGTGAATGGTTTACTGCTAAATGTAAACACCTTAACAGAAGATACTGCCGTATTGCTGGCTGCCCTGATCCCGGAACTAACCGAGCAGGCGGCATTGGATTTAATTGCCGATCGACCGGAACAAGGGTTTGCCAGTATGGAGGATGTGTTTGCTGCTCCCGCTTTAGCAGGTATTACCGTACCGGATGATGTTAAATCCATGTTGGTGCTAAAATCAGACAGTTTTCAGCTCACCGCAACCGCGGCGTACCTGGAAACCAGTTTCATATTAACGTCGATACTAAAAATAAATGAAAATAATCAGGTCAAAGTATTGGCACGACGATTTGGAGGCCAGGGGTGAGTGAACAGTTGGTGATCCGGCTAGGTAGCCGGGCAGAGCATAGTATCAGCTGGTTGGTCTGGGCTAGCCATAATCAGGAAGTGATTGCCAGTGGCGAATTAGCCAATGCCGGTCAGTTAGGCCAGTTGGCAGAACGTTTGGGTAATCGCCCGGTTGTAGCGCTGGTGCCGGCGTCTGATGTAACGCTGAAACAGGTTACATTGCCGGCCAAACCAAACCGGCAGCTGTTGCAAGCGTTGCCATATATGCTTGAAGAAGAACAGGCCGAAGACATTGAGCAACTGTTTCTGGCGTTGGGCGCCGTTGAGCAGCATGACGGCCAGTACAGCCAGCAGGTAGCGGTATGCCAACATGAGCGGCTGCAGCAATGGCTGAGTTGGCTGCAGGATGCTGGTTTCAGTGTCAGCCGTATGCTGCCTGATGCGTTGCTATTGCCGGAGCAGCAGTTGCCTGCCTGTATCCAGTTGCAGGACCAATGGTTGCTGAAGCAATCGCGTTGGCAGGTGTCAGCGGTCGATGCCACATGGTGGGGCGATTATTTACAGCTGGCCGCACTGCCGGTATTGACCAGCTATAGCCCATGGCCGCAAGAGTTGATGCAAAGTCACCAGTTGGCAGCCCCCGAGCTACCTTTGGCGTTGCTGGCCAGCCAGTTACCGCAGACCGATTTTAATTTGCTGCAAGGTGAATACAAAACCAAACGTAAAATTAATCCGCAGTTACAACTGTGGCGCAGCAGCTGCGTATTGTTAGCGGCCTGTCTGGCACTGTATTTACTGCAGCTGGGTTGGAATAACTGGCAATTAGGGCGACAAAGCACAGCGTTGCAGCAACAAAGCCAGGCGTTGTACCTGCAGGCTTTTCCGAACGAGCGCATTGTTAACCTGAACCTGCAGCTGCAGCAAAAACTTGCAGCCGTTGGTGGTAATAATGAGCAGAGCTTTTTGCACTTGCTTGACAGCTTACAGCAACAACTGGCAAAAGTGCCCGACATTAATCTGGAAAACCTGCGGTTTGACGGCAAACGCACTGAACTGCGTTTTCAGGCAAAAGGCGATGGCTTCCAAAGCTTTGAAAAACTCAAGTCGGCCTTGGAACAAGCTGGTTTTAGCGTGGATCAGGGCGCGTTGAGTAACGACGGTGGCAAAGTACAAGGTAGTGTCGCGATACGGGGCAAAGTATGAAACAGCAATTCTTCAGTTGGTGGGCGGGTTTGCAGCCAAGAGAGCAGCAGCTGGTATCCGGAGCGGCAGTAGTTGTACTGGTAGGTATGTTCTACTGGCTGCTATGGCAGCCGTTGCATCAGGCCAATGCTGCGCAGCAGCAAAAAGTGCAGTCTGCCCAACGTCAGCTTAGCCAGTTGCAGCAGTTAATGCCGCAACTTAAAGCTGCAGCTAGCACGACGGCACGCAGTGGCGGTAGTCTGGCGCAGATTATCAGCACCAGCGCGCGCAGTGCGGGTGTCAGCGTTAGCCGGATGCAGCCTCAGAACGAGCAGCTGACTCTGGTACTGGATGATATTAGTTTTAACCAGTTACTTGGCTGGTTGCACACACTGCAGTACCAGCATGGTGTACAGCTGATCAACTTAGATGTAGCGTTGGCCGACAAACCTGGCATAGTGCGGGTGCGACGCATGGTAGTGGAATAAGCAGACAGTATGACAAGAAACAAACTTATATTTATTGGCGTTGTCAGTTATTTGCTGTTCATGCTGATACTCACCCCAGCCAGCTGGTGGCTGAAACTGGCGCCATTGCCAACACAGTTACAGCTAGGCGCAGTAAGCGGTACTTTATGGCAGGGGGAAGTTGCCGGCGTACGCTATCAGCAGTTGCAGTTTGATACTGTGCGCTGGCATTTAAATGGCTGGCGCCTATTTACCGCCAAGCTGCAATTCGACGTCAGCAGTGGCAATATGCAAAACCCGGTTCAGCCCTACCTGAAAGGCACGGTAAGCTACGGTATGGGTGGCGCTGCACTGCATAACACCATTCTAAAGTTGCCGGTAGCACATATCTTACCGTTGCTTTCGCTACCGTTGCCGGTAGACGCAAGCGGTGAGTTGGTGCTGGATGTGCAGCAGTTTGGTCAGGGCAAACCCTGGTGTGATGTGTTGACAGGCAATGCAAGCTGGCAGAATGCCCGGTTGCAAACGCCAACGGGCACCTGGCTCGAGTTGCAAAGCTTATTTGGCAAGTTAAGCTGCGCCAGTGGCACTGCGGTCCTAACCACCGATGGCAACAATGTATTGGGATTGGATATAAAAGCGGTCGTTAATGCAGAGCAACTGTTGGTAAACGGCAGCCTTAAACCAGAGGCCAGTATGCCAAAAGAAGTGCATGACGCGATGCAATTCCTTGGCAAACCGGATGCGCAGGGACGTTATCGCATCAGTTTTTAAAGTTACGAATATCGTCTAACAATACACCGTAATCGGTAATGGCGGGAAACTCGGTAATTTGCCGGCTTAATTGCTGGCTGTCCGGGTTGGCAACGGCCAGTAAATGTTTGATGCCAAAATCCTGGGCGGCTTGTAATATCGGCAGGCTGTCATCAACAAACAGCGTGCGTTGTGGGTCGAAACTCAGCCGCAGTTGCAGCTTCTGCCATAGTGCCCAATTCTCCTTAGTTACGCCAAACTCATGAGTTGAAATCAGTGTATCAATGTAGCGTGCCAGTTCGGTACGTTCTATTTTTAATGACAGGCTGTCAGGGTGGGCATTGGTCACCAATACAATATCCCGGCCGCTTTGCTTTAGTGCTGCCAGAAAGGCCGGCACATCAGCGCGCATGGCAATTTTGTGCATCACCTCGCGTTTCAGCTCGGTAATAGGCAATTGCAAGCGCTTGCCCCAATAATCCAGGCAATACCATTCCAGCTTACCGGTCAGCGCCGCATACTCCGCTTTTAATTGTGCTTCCGCATCAGCGACACTGATGCCGCTGATCTGTGCCCATCGCTTAGGTAAATGCTGCAGCCAGAAATAGTTATCAAAATGCAGATCAAGCAGGGTGCCGTCCATATCCAGCAACACGGTATCAATTTCAGCCCAGTTCAGCATAGGTTTTTCCCGTCAATCGTTTTATAGTAGAAGCCTTGGATTGTACCAGAGGTAACAGCATGGCGCAGCGGCAAGACAACAGCCCTAACAGCAAAACGAAGCCCGAAATTCTGCATGCAGAAATCGTTGCGCAAAGCCGCTTATTTAAAGTTGAGCAGCTTGAGCTTAAATTTAGCAATGGCGAGCAGCGGACCTATGAACGTATGCCTGGCAGTGGCCGCGGTGCTGTGATGATTATCGCCTGCCCGGATGCAGAGCACTTTTATCTGGTGCGGGAATACTGTGCTGGCACCCATGATTATCAACTTGGCTTCCCCAAAGGTTTAATTGACCCAGGCGAAGATATTCTGACCGCAGCAAACCGCGAGTTGAAAGAAGAAATTGGCTTTGGCGCTGGACGCTTTGTTCAGCTGAAGTCACTGGCGTTAGCTCCGGGCTATTTTAATGCTACAATGCATATAGTTCTGGCCTTTGATTTATATGTAGAAAGTTTGGAAGGTGATGAGCCGGAACCACTTGAGCTGGTACGCTGGTCACGTAAAGAGACATGTTCGTTGTTACAGCAAACCGATTTCACTGAAGCCAGAAGTGTCGCCGGCCTGTTATTAGCGCAGCAATATTTGGAAGCAAACCCGGATGTTTTTAAGCAGACTGCTTGACCCTGTAAAATCAGCGGCCCGAGAAGCCGGCGCTGAGTTGTGGCAGCAGTATCAAAGTGGTGATTTCCAGCAACAACAAAAAGCCGATGCCAGCCCGGTAACGTCAGCAGACCTTGCAGCAAATCGGATTATCATCAATCGTTTATCCGAACTGACACCAGACATTCCTATCATTTCAGAAGAGTCCTACCTTGTGCCATTGGCACAACGACAAGACTGGCCACGTTACTGGCTGATTGACCCTATGGATGGCACCCAGGAGTTTGTCGCCAGAAGTGGTGATTTTGCCGTCAGCGTTGCGTTGGTTGAACACGGCTGGCCAGCGTTAGGCGTTATTTACTGGCCAAAAGAAGATATTTTGTATTACGCCAGCCGCGGTAACGGCGCCTTTAAACAGCAGCGTAATCTGATTAACCGCATCCGGGTCAACCAGCATCAGGCCGGTGATACGTTAAAAATCGCCATTAGCCGGCGGCAACCATTGCAGCCTATTGTTGATTTACTGCAAAGCACTGCAGCAGTAGAGTACATCGCCTTGGGTAGCTGTTCGCTGAAAAGTTGTCTGGTTGCGGAAGGTAAAGCAGACTGCTATCTGCGGTTGGGGCCTACCGGCGAGTGGGATACCGGCGCCGTGCATGTGATTGTTGAAGAAGCCGGGGGCAAAATTCTCGATAGTGAATTTGCGGCATTAAGTTATAACCAGCGTGACACGCTGGCCAACCCAGACTTTATGGTCATGGGCCAGGCGAGTATTCCGTGGCCAGAATTAGTAAAAGCCCGCCGTACCGAACGTAACCTTACCGACTAATTCTGAAAGCTTTCATACCACCATACACATACATATTTACTGCTAGCATCCTTTCCCTGTGCCAGTGTTGGCGCGGTTTTTAGCCAAATCAACAGGGATGTGAACTATCTTTTTGTATGGAAAAACGCTATTATGCTGCCGGGTTTTTGCACAGGAAAGCAGATAATTGTGACAAAGGCACCTGAATATTAAGTCCGCCAGAGACTGCACCCTTACCTACAGTACCCTTAGGAGTTACATCATGTCCGATCTGGATCTGAGCCAATACGGCATCACAGATGTCACGGAAATTATTTATAACCCTTCGTATGATCAGTTATTTGCGGAGGAAACCCGCGCTGATTTACAAGGTTATGAACAAGGCAAACTGACCAAACTGGGCGCAGTTTCAGTTGATACCGGTATCTTTACCGGCCGCTCACCAAAAGACAAATATATTGTGCGCGATGATACGACCCGCGACACAGTGTGGTGGTCAGATCAAGGTAAAAACGACAACAAACCGATTACGCCGGCAGTATGGGCAGATCTTAAAACTTTGGTCACTAAGCAGTTATCAGGCAAGCGCTTGTTCGTCGTTGATACGTTTTGCGGCGCCAATGCAGATACCCGACTGGCAGTGCGTTTTATTACCGAAGTGGCCTGGCAGGCACATTTTGTCAAAAACATGTTTATCCGTCCGACGGATGTTGAGTTGAAAACTTACCAGCCTGATTTCATCGTAATGAATGGTGCAAAATGCACTAATACAGACTGGCAGAAACACGGCCTGAATTCAGAGAACTTTGTCGCATTTAACCTGACAGAGCGTATTCAGCTGATTGGTGGCACCTGGTATGGCGGCGAAATGAAAAAAGGTATGTTCTCGATGATGAACTACTTTTTGCCATTAAAAGGCGTTGCCTCTATGCACTGTTCAGCTAACGTTGGTAAAGATGGCGACGTAGCGGTATTTTTTGGTTTGTCAGGCACCGGTAAAACGACGCTGTCTACCGATCCAAAGCGTGAGTTGATAGGTGACGATGAGCATGGCTGGGACGACGACGGTGTGTTTAATTTTGAAGGTGGTTGCTATGCGAAATGCGTGGATTTAACTGAAGAAAAGGAACCGGATATTTTCAGGGCAATCAGAAAGGGAGCCATACTGGAGAATATCCGCTTTTACGAAGGTACCAATACGGTCAATTTTGAAGATGTAAGTATCACTGAAAATACCCGCGTATCCTATCCGCTCTACCACATCTCTAATATTGCCGAACCTTCAATCGGAACTATACCTAAGAATATCTTCTTTTTGAGTTATGATGCTTTTGGTGTTTTGCCTCCGATTTCCAAATTAACGGAAGCACAGGCGATGTATTTGTTCATTTCGGGTTATACATCCAAAGTTGC
>JBFKFH010000038.1:0-17446 GCA_041618685.1 Rheinheimera sp. | reverse complement strand
ACTTAGATCAGGTTAGCCAGATAGAACTGGCCATCCGGCCGGTTTGGCCATCCCGTCGGTAAGAGAAAAATAGTTCGGCTTGCCGGTAGGTGCAGTAGGTTCCACCATAGATCTGCTGCACACCAACACCCATTAAACGCTGGCGGGCCAACAGATATAAATCGGCCAGCCACTTGTCTTTTGCTATCTGCTGAAATGCCAGTTCAGCCTGCGCCGCCCGCGCCACAAAAGCGCGGCGTACTTCGTCACCGACCTCAAACACTTGCGGTCCGATAGCGGGCCCTAAATATGCCAGTACTTTTGCCGGATTGGCAAAGTGCGCGACCGCTGATTCGATAACACCATCACACAAGCCACGCCAGCCGGCGTGTACTGCGCCGACCTGAGTACCGCTGTTATCACATAACAATAATGGCAGGCAATCCGCCGTCATAACGGTGCAGACGACGTGCGTTTCGCTGGTGACACTGGCATCAGCAGGCTGATTAGCAGCCGACTGCGCGGTGAGTACCTGTACAGTCGTACCGTGAACCTGCTGTAACCAGACCGGTGCAGCAGGCATCTGCGCCACTTGTTGATAGCGTCTGCGGTTGTCCTGCACGTGCATGGCGTTATCTGCCACATGATCACCCAAATTTAAACTGCCGTATGCACCGGCCGAGCTGCCACCATTTCGAGTGCTACAAACTGCCCGCACATTAGCAGGCGCGGGCCAGTCTGGTGTCAACAGAATACCGTCGCCAGCCTTCACCATTTACACGTAATCCAGACCATGTTCGACAGTATCAACGCGCAGTGCGGCGTTAAGTTGCACCATGTCGTCAGGGATCGGTGCATGCCATTCTAAAATTTCACAGGTAATTGGATGGGCTAAACGCAGCATAGCCGCATGTAATGCCTGACGTTTAAAGTTTCGCAAAATGGTTAATAAATGTTCGTCAGCTTTACGTGGTGGCCGTGGTCGACCGGCGTAGACAGGGTCACCCACCAGTGGATGGTTTACAAAAGTCATATGCACACGGATCTGATGCGTACGGCCGGTTTCCAACCGTAAGCGTAACCGCGTATGTGCGCGGTACTTTTCCATGACACGAAAATGTGTGGTGGCCGGTTTACCTGACTGGCTCACCGCCATATGCGTACGCTTGGTAGGATGGCGGCCAATAGGTTCATCGATAGTGCCGCCGCCTGTCATTGCACCATGACATACGGCTTCGTATTCACGGGTAATTTCGCGCGCCTGCATCGCTTCAACCAGGTGTGTTTGTGCTGGTATCGTTTTCGCAACAACCATCAGACCGGTCGTATCTTTATCCAGCCGGTGAATAATACCTGCGCGCGGCACTTCAGCAATACCGGGGCAATGATGCAGCAACGCATTTAGCAAAGTGCCATCTGCATTGCCCGCGCCCGGATGCACAACCAGACCGGCGGGTTTATTGATCACCAATATATGTTCATCTTCATACACAATATTCAGATCGATGGCTTCTGCTTCAAACCTTACGTCCTCCGGCAATTCAGCCAGAATATCGACTTGCTCGCCGCCTAATACCTTTTCCCGCGGCTTATTCTGCAGCGTGCCATTTATTGTTACGGCGTCGGCCAAAATCCACTCTTTTATCCTGGAGCGTGAATAATCCGGGAACATTTCGGCCAGAACCTGATCTAAGCGCTTACCGAAAAGATGGTCTGGTATAATTTCTGAAAGTTTTAGCTGTTTTGTCATAACGGAAGCAGTTATCCTGTGTGCAACCCCGGCAGGTCTGGGGTAAGATCGCAATAATGTGTATTTTAGCGATTTTACGCCCGACTAGACAGCCATTTAGCTCAAGTAGTAACGGATTTTTAAATGAAAGCGAACTTTTTACTGATTTCTCTGCTGGCATTAACGCTAACAGCCTGTGCCGGCAAGCCTAAGGACGACCCCAGTAATACCCAAACAGCGCAGACAATGTATCAACAAGCCAAAGCTGTGCTGGATGATGGCCTGTATAACAGGGCCATAGAATTATTAAGTGCTGTAGAAAGCCGCTACCCGTTTGGGCCTTTAGCCCGACAGGTGCAGCTGGATTTAATCTATGCGCACTACAAAGCAGGCGATGTGCAAAAAGCGCTGGCCGGTATTGACCGTTTTATCCGGCTTAACCCTAATCATCCTGAGCTGGATTACGTTTACTACATGCGCGGCCTGAGCAACCTTAAAGCTGACGAAAATGCCCTGCATGACATTTTGGGTATCGACCGTGCAGACCGGGATCTGGCAAGTACCCGTCAGGCATTTGATGATTTTAAAATACTGGTCAGTAGTTATCCGCAAAGTAAATATGCGCCGGAAGCAAAGAAGCGCATGCTGAGCATCAAAGATACACTGGCACGGCATGAGCTGTTAATTGCGGATTACTACATGCGTCGCGGCGCCTACCTTGCTGCGGCCAATCGTGGCAAATATATCGTTGAGTTTTATCGTGACTCGCCATTAGTTGAGCAGGCATTGGAAGTGATGGTGCAAAGCTATGACAAACTGGGTCTGGTGAAACTAAAAGAAGATACCTACCAGGTATTGAAACTAAACTTCCCACGAAACAGCAAATTCTGATTACCGAATAAAAAAGCCCCGCACTGTCGGGGCTTTTTTTGTTATATCGCTTCCATGGCTTCTGCCAGTTTACTGACTGCAACAACATCCATACCTGGAATCGGCTCTTTCGGACAATTTGCCAACGGCACTATTGCCCGTTTAAAACCATGCTTCGCCGCTTCACGCAAGCGCTCCTGCCCACTTGGCACCGGCCGTATTTCGCCAGCTAAGCCAACCTCACCGAATACAACCAAATCATTGGGTAAGGGTTTATCACGAAAACTGGACACCAATGCCAGCAGTGTGGCCAAATCGGCACTGGTTTCATTCACTTTTACACCACCAACCACATTTACAAATACATCCTGATCGGCCATCTGAATGCCTGCATGCCGGTGCATTACCGCTAACAACATAGAAATGCGATTTTGTTCCATACCCAGCGTAACGCGGCGCGGATTATTTAATGGCGAGTAATCAACCAGCCCCTGAATTTCGACCAGTAAAGGCCGGGTTCCTTCCCACAGCACCATTACGATACTGCCGGATTGATCCTCTTTACCACGGGTAAGAAAAATTGCTGACGGGTTTTTTACTTCTTTCATGCCCTGCCCGGTCATGGCAAACACACCCAACTCATTGACCGGTCCAAAACGGTTTTTATTACCTCGTAAGGTGCGGTAGCGATTATCACTGTCGCCATCCAGCATTACCGAACAATCAATACAATGCTCTAATACTTTGGGGCCAGCCAGCGAACCGTCTTTGGTAACATGCCCCACCATAATAATGGCAATATGGTGCTGCTTAGCGAAGCGCGTCAGAAAAGCAGCACTCTCGCGCACCTGAGACACACTGCCCGGCGCGGATTGGATATCCGCCAGGTGCATCACCTGAATGGAGTCAATGACCATAATTCGTGGTTTTTCTTGCTGCGCCAACTGACAAATGGTTTCGACATTTGTCTCGGCCAGCATTTTCAACGCATTAGTCGGCAAACCTAAACGCTGAGCCCGCATGGCAACCTGTTGCAATGACTCTTCACCAGTGACATACAGCGCACTGCCCTGCTGCGCCAGGCCACACATAATTTGCAATAACAAAGTACTTTTGCCAGCCCCCGGGTGTCCGCCAATCAAAATAGCCGACCCGGGTACAATTCCGCCGCCCAACACCCGATCAAATTCGGCAAAGCCACTGCTAAAGCGCGGTACGTCCTGTAAATCGACTTCATCCAGCCGCATCACTTTTGCAGCTGCAGCACCGGCATAGCCTTCAAACCGACTGTTTTTACTGCTCGTGCTGGCCAATCGCACTTCACTGACCGTATTCCAGGCCCCGCATTCGGTGCACTGCCCTTGCCAACGCACAAAATCTGCTCCGCAATCACTGCAGACATAAGCGGTTTTAACTTTTGCCATAATTTATTTTCTCAAGCTAAATGAAAGGCATGGATATTGCTTTTCAAATTGTAACAACGTAGCGTACTACGGATTATAACCCTAGGATGCCGGTATTTTGGCATTTAACCTGACCAAATTATGACAGCAGCAGATTTACAGCAATATATCGGTGTAATTGATCGGATGAAGAGTTTGCTTAACTCAGCAGACTTTGATCAGGTCTTTAGCTTATTGACATCGGACCTGCCAAAATCAAAACAGTTTTTGTTAAAAATGGAACTGAAACGCATGGCTCAGCCATGCCGCTACTTTATTGATTTACGCGGTCATGTCGATGCCGAAGTAAAACCCTACGAATATATGGGTAAAACCCATTATATGGATGACAATGCGATCAAGGTATTTGAAGCCGGGTTAAAACAATACGGTAGCTATACGCTGGGGTTGTATGAAGAGGTGTTAAATACGGAAAATAACTTTCGTGTTATGCATCGCAAACAGACCGCTGACCGGGTACGCAGCGCACTGCAACAGGCTCCGAAGGTAAACGACAATGCGCAACCTGATGCAGAGAGCGAACTGACACCACAATACGCCCGCATAGTGCACTTTGGCCAATACACCGCCCGACGCGATGAACGCATGCATTTCAGTATTGATGTAGAAGTGGAACTGAACACAAAACGTATAAAAGCCAGCACCAGTGATTTATCTGTATCCGGTTGTAAATTAAAGTTACCTCAGCATCTAAAAGCCGAGCCAGGCACGCTACTAAAACTACATTTCACTGGCCTGGAGCAGGAATTTATGCTCGGTCTGGCAGAGGGTGTTGCGTATAAGCTGGTTGACACGGAGCGAAGCGGTACAACAACTTACTGGCGCCTGCAGCGTCAGCAAAATGACAACGAGCAACAGTTTTCCGAATTCTTACAAAAATTTATTAACGCCAATAAAAGACGCTATAAAGTCAATCTGGACAGTGTCAGCCAAAGCCTGCTCAGTAAAGGCTATGAACAGTTTTATATACCGCGTACCAGCACGCTGCCGGTATTTATTGCAGTAAAAAACAGCCAACCCGTTCCTATTTCTGCGCTGACTACTGATTACAATAAAACCGTTTGGCAATATTTTCTTGACGAGCAGCATCTGCCCGTATTGCTGAGTATTTGCAATGTTCGGCGGCTGAAAACGTTGCTACAACAAACGTCGGTAGAAAAGTCGACCACGTTGTATTGTTTTACTCATGCCGTGAAAGGAAAGTTGTTTTTCTATTCTGCGACCAGTGACGAGCTGGCGGTATCAGCACAATTGAAGCAGCTGTTTCTTGGCTTTGGTGCCAGTAAACCCAGTTGGCGGGTGTTTCATCTTAGCCTGCAGCGGACATCAGCCAGTCAGGCTGAATCACCGTCCACTATTCCGGATCAGGAAAATACCAACCTGACGCCAGCCCTGTCGAGCCTGGTAAAACAGTTTATTCAGGATATTCGATATATTGTAAGCCTGACTGATATTACCGGCAGTGAAAACGTATTCTGGTACCAAAATTATCCTGTTGACCAGCAACAACTGAAATTACTAGCCCAGTTTGGTCACAAAAAACTGGCAACTACGCCCCCCTGTGAAGCGGTACCGGTGCAGTATGTAAACTTGCGATCAGAATCACGTTATCTGTATAAAACAGCGGTAATCGTCAGCGACAGTGAGCAGCAAACTGAGCTTAGTGGCCACAGCAGAGATTTTTCGTCCAAAGGCTTGCAACTTGAAACGACCCTTCCGGTACGCTTCAAAAAAGGCGACGTGTTGTTGTTAAGCTTGCCTGATATGCAAAAAATAAGCACTAAACATGAGCTTAGCGCACTGCCCTATGAAGTAATGGCGGTCAGTAAAAGCAATACGATTATGAATTTACGTGCAGTAGAAGGCACAGAACCGCATGTGGGCCGTTTGTTCTTTCAGCAATTAATACAAAACAACCGTGCAAAACTTACGCAGGCTGAAGAAAGCCCGAAGTACCCGGGCCTATCCACAGCGCTGCGCAACATGTATCTGAATGCGCAGAGCCACTGTGCTTTTTATGTGCATCGTAAAGGGATCCGCTATGAAATTAATACTGTGGCGAAAGGCGGCAATGGCAGTAGCCTGCATCAGTTACTCAGCCTGTACAGCAAGAATCCGGCTCAGCTTGATCTGGCGTTGATCCTGCAAAATAATGCCGCCAGCCTGCAATTTGCCCAGCAGTTAAAGCAGATGAAACGCTTTGACAGTCCCAAAGCCTATGAGCTGTTTATTGTCATCAGCAACAATACCGCAGGCAAAAAGCCAGACTTAGTATGTCACTACGATTATGAATTCAGTTCAGAACAAGCCAAGCAACAATTTGTTCTGCAAGCGCTGAAAAGCAACATGTTATTCAGTTATAAGCTGCTGTTGTCACGTACCGGCAGACCAGACACGGACTTTATCGCAGCGGAACTAAATTACATCAGTGCCTATGCCATTCATAAAGCGAAGATCCTGGAAGAAGAATTATGGAGCGTAGCCGGTGTGATTGACGTAATAGATACCTCCGCAGAACTGCCCTGGCGTTATGCTGCAACCGCCGAACAAATACAACTGCATAATAAACGTTGTCAGGCGTTATTAGCGCAGTTGCAACAGCCAGTCACGTAGTTCTGTAAAATGATCGGCTACTGCGCAAGGGTGCGTTAGCATTGAAATATGATCATAGTCCTGCTGGTAACCGCTGGCTTTGCCCAATAAGGTAAAGCGTGCCAGTGGCGATGTTTCGGCAATAAACGCTTTTACGTCGTCTTGATGGCCTAGTATCCGATCATTCTGGGCGGCAAAATGCCATACTGGCGGCCACTGCAGTTGCGCACTGCCTTGTGCATAATCAAACTGATCAGTCAGATCTTTAAACGGTGCGCCGTCTATCCAAGCCACCGTATCCTGTAAAAAACCACCAGGTTCGTCATCTGCGCCGATTCGCCACTTTCGCGCCGGAAAATAACCATACTTTTTGCACAACCAGGGAGCTAACGTGTTCCACACCAGGTTAATTTTTAGCTTGCGCTCCAGGTTTTGCACGCTAATAACCCGTTTAGTGCCAAAGCAGACCTTAGCAGCAATCTTGTCTGTTAAAGCGGGAAACCTAGCCAGACTGGCTGCTGCAACCACCCCGCCCCAAGAATGGGCGATCAGAATAACTTTTTGCTGATGCTGCTGATAAATAGTTTCAATTAACGCAGGGATATCGCGCGTTATCATTTGATGCTGACTTTGACAAAAACCGTCCCGGACATGTGGTTTTGATAAACCACGGCCGGCAAAGTCGGCACAGTACACCATAAAACCATGATCGGCGAGGTAGCAACCCAGCCCTTTACCGGAATAGCTATAGAAAATGCGGCCATTTTCAATCGCGCCATGTAGCATAAGTACTGGCGCCCCGGCCTGTTGCAGTGGCAACAACCGCCTGACATGCAGCTGATACTGCACCAAATCGACATACATTGAGCTTTGCTGGTGGCGCATAATTAGTCCAGTAGATACAGCAACTGTAGCAATGAGCCATGCCGAATCGCCGCTTTGGCCTGGGCCTGCACTTTGGGTTTAGCATGAAACGCCACCCCCAGCGCAGCCGCATGAAGCATTGGAATATCGTTGGCACCATCACCAATAGCGACAGTTTGCGTCCCCTCTATGCCATAATCTGCGGCAAGTTGGCGGACAACATTGGCTTTGCTATTGGCATCAACAATGTCACCTACAACATGTCCGGTCAGCCGGCTATCGATAATCTCCAATACATTGGCAAAGGTCGCGGTTAAACCCAGCTGCTGGCGCAGTGCGTCGGTAAAGAAGGTAAAACCACCAGAGGCTATCGCAACCTGCCAGCCGTGCTGCTTTAGCTGTGTCACCAGCTCCGTTAATCCAGGCATCAATGGCAAAGTATCCAATACTTGCTGCAATATATGTGCTGGTGCATCCTGCAGTGCCGCTACCCGTTCGGTCAGGCTTTGTGCAAAATCCAGCTCACCTTGCATAGCTCGTAACGTTACTGCTGCGACCTGCTCACCCACACCGGCCAGTTTCGCAATCTCATCAATACACTCGATCTGGATTGCAGTGGAATCCATGTCCATCACCAGTAAACCCGGTTTGGCGAGCAACGGCTGCCCGGATAAATAAACAGCCTCGATACCCCGTTCAACGGCCAGCGCTGCCAGCTGCTGTTGCTGCGCCACTGTCAGCCGGCAGGTACCAAGCTCTATTGCGCCCGCCAGCGCCGGATGTGGTCGATATATCCGGCACGGCACAGCCTTGCCTGCCATGCTTAGCTGCAGCACAGCGACAACGACTGTCCAGTCAACAGCCTCGCCAAACAGCCTGATAACGGCTTCGGTTTCAGTTTGTGCCGCGGTGAATGCTTCAGATTCTGGCAGACTGTATTGCAGCGGACTGTTCAGCGATAAACTATTACCCTGCTGCTGGCTCAGAACATAGCATTGTCCGGTATGAAGTAACTCTAACGGTCTGCCTGAAGCGGGGGATGTGGAAGAGATCTGATAGAAAAACGACACTATAGTACCTATACTTGGCAACGCAGCCATGGCATGCTAACCGCTGTTACGCCACTAAGCAGACGTAGTCGCAGATAATTCAGCCAACGCTTTAACGGAAAATATGCCGAACGATATCCCAATTCCAGACACTACATCAAGCACTATTAAGTTGTTGCAAATTGCAATCGCTATAGGCGGGATCTGGTTATTACTGCATAGTTGGGTGCTGACACGGCAGCAGGGCCAGCAATTGCTGCAACAACAAAGCAGTCAGCTCATGCGTGAGACGTTAACTGCGTTATCTCACACAGCAGCGTATCTTATTGAACATGATCAAATCGATGGTCTGGAACAACTAACCCAGCACATAGCTGACAGTCCGTATTTGCATGACGTGGTTGTGTATGATGCGAACGGTGTGCGAATGAGTTGGTCAGAAAACAGTGCACCCGCGCGGCTACTGTACGGCCCCAGCCAACAACAGCCGTTGCAGGCGATGGTACAACCGATCCGAAAAAATCAGCAGTTATTGGGCTACATCAAACTTAGTTTTCGCCTGGACAGTGCGTTAAACCAGATCCATTACTCCTGGCAACAATTGATGCAACGACTGATGGCGATGTTAATCCTGGCGGGCATTATTGGCTTTTTATTACGCCGCGGTTTTTCCCGCTTTTCAAGGCAGTCATTACGGCTAAGGGCTCCCAAGCCTTAACACATCAATACTGTTCTGCCACAGCTGTAAGGCAATATCGGCCGGTGACTCCTGGCGCAGCTGACAAAATACTGCAAACACCTTCGCTAGCTGAGCAGGCGTATTTACCTGCCCCTGAAAACCCGATAACGGCATTGCCGGCGCATCGGTTTCCAGTACAAAGCAAGTTAACGGCAATTTTTCTACCGTTTTACGGGTTTTTTCGGCGCGAAGATAAGTAATAGTGCCACCAATCCCTAACTTAAAACCTAAGTCGACGAAGGCCTTGGCCTGTTGTTGGCTGCCTGAAAAGGCATGCAAAATACCACCTTCACTAAACTGTTGGCTGCGTAGTTCAACTAGCAGCTGTGGCTGGCTTTTACGATGATGCAGTATCACAGGTTTGCGCTGTTGCTTTGCTAACGCTAGCTGAGCACTAAACAGCTGCTGCTGTAGCGTGAACGTATCCTCAGCCAGCGCGAAATCCAGCCCGATTTCGCCTACCGCAGCTATATCAGCAGAATGCTTATTCAGCAGCGAATCTAAAGCTGCTACCGCGCTTAGCGAATGCATTGTGGCCCACCAGGGGTGCACCCCTAAAGCAATGTGCCAGTGCGGTTGTTTAATATGTAATTGCAGCAGGTTAAACCAAGCGGCTTGTTCCACCGCCGGAATGAGTAGCGCAGCGACACCTGCTTGCTGTGCCTGATGCCAATGGTGCTGCTGCATGGGAGCAAGTTCAGGCAAATCGAGATGGCAATGAGTATCAAACAACCGCAAGCGGTTGTTGGCTAACGTCCTGTCGGCTACGGGCATAGCCTGGCAATGCTCCAGCTGGCATCGCTTTGTCGGGTGTACATAAAACGGTCGTGCAATCGATGCTCCCCGCCTTGCCAGAATTCAATTTGCTGCGGTTTTACAACAAAGCCACCCCAAAATGACGGCAAGGGTATATCGCCCTGTTCAAACTTATGCTTAATTTCAGTGTATTTTTGCATTAACACCTGACGTGTCGATACCGGCCGGCTTTGCTCTGACGCCCAGGCGGCCAACTGGCTTTCTTTTGGTCTGGATAAAAAGTATTTGGCTACTTGTGATGCTGAGACACGCTCAGCTGAACCATAAACAATGACCTGCCGCTCCAAGGGATGCCAGGGAAAGTGCAGACAAACCTTCGGGTTAGCGGCCAGCTCCGTCGCTTTACGGCTGCCAAGATTGGTGTAAAACGTGAAGCCGGACGCACTGACGTCCTTTAATAATACTAACCGTTGTGACGGCTGCCCATGTTCGTCGACACTCGCCACACACATTGCTGTCGGATCCGGTAACTCCGCGCGGATGGCGTCTTGCAGCCAACACTCAAACTGCTCAATCGGATCTGCGCTTAGCGTGTCCCGCTCTAGCTTACTTTTAGTGTAACTGCGGCGAATGTCGTCGATTTTCATAGTTACATGCGCTCCATAACCTCAATACCAAGCAACTCCAAACCCTGCTTCAGCATCCGCGAGGTAAAAATACTCAACATTAAACGACTGTCTCGCAATGCTGGTTCAATACCTTCTTTCAGTATCGGACAGGCTTCGTAAAATGACATATACAAACTTGCCAGCTCATACAGGTAATTACACAGCAAATTTGGCTGGGCGTCTTTAATCACTTGCTGCAGCGTTTCTTCAAAACGCAGAAATTTAACGGCCAATTGCTTTTCTGCATCGGCCGTCAGCAACAGCGACGCGGTAAAATCATCGCTGATATTAGCGCGACGTAAAATGCTGCGCACTCGGGTATATGCATATTGCAAATACGGCGCCGTAGCCCCTTCAAAGCTCAGCATAGCGTCCCAGCTAAAAATATAATCGCTGGTACGGTTTTTGGATAAATCCGCAAATTTTACCGCACCAATACCTACTTTACGTGCTACTTCTGCTATTTCATCAGCCGACAATTCACTGGCCTTTTCCTGCACCACGGCTTTTGCCCGTATTACCGCTTCTTCCAGTAACTCCGCCAGCTTAACAGTACCACCAGTACGGGTTTTAAACGGCTTGCCATCTGCCCCCATCATGGTACCAAACGGGCAATGGTCATAGGCGGTAGTATCACGTAAGTAGCCAGCCTTACGTGCCACCAGCTCGACCTGTTTGAAATGCAAAGCCTGACGCGCATCAGTAAATATGATCACGCGATCAGCGTTCAGGCTATGACTACGGTACTGACAGGCAGCCAGATCGGTAGTGGAATACAAAAATCCACCACCGGTTTTTTGTACAATAAACGGCGACGGATTACCTTCTTTGTCAGCCAGTTCAGGCAGAAATACCACCAGTGCGCCTTCACTCTCTGTCGCCAGTTTTTTAGCTTGTAAATCGTCGATAATGCCATGCAGCATGCTGTTGTAAGCACTTTCCGGCTTAATATCGGCATGACTAAGTGTGACATTCAGCGCTGCATAAACTTCTTCACTGTGCTTAACCGAGGTATCAATAAATAACTGCCATAATTTCTGACAGTGCAGGTCGCCGCTTTGAAGCTTTACCACATAATCACGCGACTTGTCGGCAAAACCCGCTTCATCATCAAAGCGCTTTTTCGCTTCACGATAAAAGTCTTCCAGATCCGCCAGCGCAACCTGCTCTAAATCGACACCGGCAGCCAGTTTATCTTCCAAATGCGCAATAAGCATACCAAACTGTGTACCCCAATCGCCCATGTGGTTCTGGCGGATAACCTTGTCGCCCCAGAACTCTAATGTGCGCACTACCGCATCACCAATAATGGTGGAGCGCAAATGACCGACATGCATCTCTTTAGCTAAATTGGGCGCAGAATAATCAACCACTACTGTTTGCGGCGCGGTATTCGCACTTACACCTAAGCGATGGTCGTTACTGGCGCGTTGTAACTGCGCTGCCAGCCAGGCGCTATTGAGCGTGACATTAATAAAACCGGGACCGGCGATTTCTGTTTTATCAGCAATACCTTCCAGCTTTAAATGTTGTACCAACTGCTCTGCTAACTGGCGAGGATTGGTTTTTAGTAATTTGGCTGCGGCCATAGCTCCATTAATCTGATAGTCACCAAACTCAGGCTTAGTGCTAATCGTCACCGCGGCGTTTGTATCGGCAGGTAAGCCCAGTGCGACAAAAGCCGCCTGCGTTTTTTCCGTTAATAATTGCTTAATATTCATTCGACTTACCTGTTAGTGTTCACGAGTCTTAAAGAATTTGATTTTTGGGTAGCGTTCTATCGACAAATTCAGGTTAACCATAGTCGGCGCAATATAGGTTAATGCGTCACCGCCATCCAGCGCTAAATTCTGGCTGGCTTTGTTTCTAAATTCGTCCAACGCTTTGGCATCATCGCTGTATACCCAACGGGCGGTCGACACGTTCACGCTTTCATACAATGCGTCTACGTTGTATTCTGATTTCAACCGGTGCACAACGACGTCAAACTGCAGTACACCAACAGCGCCAACAATCAGATCGTTGTTATCAAGCGGTCTGAATACCTGCACTGCCCCCTCTTCCGATAGTTGCACCAGGCCTTTAAGTAACTGTTTTTGTTTTAACGGATCGCGCAGACGGATACGACGGAACAATTCAGGCGCAAAGTTTGGAATACCAGTAAACTGCATGTTCTCGCCGGTGGTAAACGTATCACCAATCTTAATAGTGCCATGGTTGTGTAAACCAATGATGTCGCCCGGATAGGCCTCTTCCAAATGCTCACGGTCACCGGCTAAAAAGGTCAGTGCTTGTGGGATAAGTACATCTTTGCCAATCCGCACATGGCGTACCTTCATGCCTTTTTCATACTTACCCGACACCACACGTAAAAAGGCCACCCGGTCACGGTGTTTTGGGTCCATATTCGCCTGAATTTTAAACACAAAGCCGGTAAACCCTTTTTCTGCCGGTTCGACAGTGCGGCTGTCAGTTGCGCGGGACTGCGGCGGTGGCGCCCACTCAGTTAATCCATCAAGCATATGGTCTACACCGAAGTTACCCAGCGCAGTACCAAAGAATACCGGTGTCAATTCACCCTTTAAAAACAATTCGCGATCAAATTCGTTGCTGGCGCCCTGTACTAGTTCCATTTCATCGCGTAGTTGCTGCGCGTAATAACCAATCCGTTTGTCCAGCTCCGGGTTGTGCAGGCCTTTGATAACATCGATATCCTGAATGGTATGGCCCATACCGGATTTATACAGGATCACTTCGTCACGCAGTATGTGATAAACACCCTTGAACTCTTTGCCAGACGCAATAGGCCAGGTTATTGGTGCACAGGCAATTTTCAGCACACTTTCGACTTCATCAAGCAAGTCGATTGGATCGCGGATATCGCGATCCATTTTGTTCATGAAGGTAATGATTGGGGTATCCCGTAAGCGGGTTACTTCCATCAGTTTGATGGTTCGTTCTTCAACACCTTTAGCGCCGTCAATAACCATCAGGCATGAGTCTACCGCAGTTAGCGTGCGGTATGTGTCTTCCGAAAAGTCCTCATGGCCTGGTGTATCCAGCAGATTAACCAGACAATTAGCATAAGGAAATTGCATCACTGATGTGGTAACCGAAATGCCACGCTCTTTCTCCATTTCCATCCAGTCGGAGGTAGCATACTGACCAGACTTTTTACCTTTTACCGTGCCGGCTTTCTGGATCAGATGTCCGAACAGCAGCACTTTTTCAGTAATAGTGGTTTTACCGGCATCCGGGTGGCTGATAATAGCGAAAGTACGCCGGCTATTTACTTCGGCTAAAAAGTTATCTGTGCTCATAATATCCAATAATGTGTTACCGCAAGCATTCAGCTGCGGTGTCAGGGTTCGTTGCCCAGGAGTAAAAGATAATGCGCGCGATTATAGCAGCTTGGATGGCGCGGGCACAGAGTGGAAATTGGCTAACCGCTTATAGAAAACAACTCATCAGTAAGGCATCTTCGTTACCGATATTGCTTATATAGTAACCTTTGCGTAATCCGGTTTGCGTAAACCCGTGCTGCTGATACAGCCGGATAGCTGCAAAATTATTGCTGCGTACGTCTAAAAAAGCCTCGGTTGCACCACGACTGGCGCCTTCCTGCAGAAAATGCCGCATTAACTGCCCGCCATAGCCTTTACCTTGCTCTGTGGGTGCGACACAAATATTAAACAACTCCAGCTGCTCTAAAATCAGCTGTGCTATATAAAACCCTAAGATAGTGCCTGTACTATCGAGCAACTTGTAACTGAAGTAGCAATCAGTGAAGCTGCTGGCAAAAGCGGCTTCGCTCCATGGATAGCTATTCGCTGCCTGTTCTATCCGTAAAATCTCAGCCAGATCATCCCGGCTTAACAGTTCAAATTTGCTCATAGCGACTTAGCACTGCCCATAACGCCTTTTTTTGTTCAGCCTGCTGTAGCACCTGCAGAGGCGGTGTCAGTAGTTGTTGCTGCCGAATGTGAGATTGTGTCGCTGCCGGATCAATTTGCCACTGCAAGCTGTCAGGTAATGCGGCAGTAACATCTTGTGTCAGCGGCAAAAGCTTGTCTTCAGCTGATATATCACGAAGCATACTTTGACTTGTTGGGGAATCTTCAGCTGAAGCTGGCACAGCAAACACTTTGGCTAATTGCACTGGCGTTATCTGCAGTACTTTAAGCAAATGTTGCTGAGAATAGGATAATGTCGTCATAAAAAAAAGTGGCAGGGGCAGAGGGATTCGAACCCCCAACCATCGGTTTTGGAGACCGCTGTTCTACCAATTGGAACTATGCCCCTGTAGCTGGTCGCGCCATTATACAAAAGCCGGTTCAAAGGTAAAGCAAAAAGCTGTGTTAACGCTGTTGACTGCATAGAAAACGAGCACCTGGCTAATTTGTCGCTCCAGCGTAGCACATGCCCGGCAGTCTTCCTACCGGGCGTTAGCACCTCAGTTCGCGATTTTTGCCTTATTCAGCTCACGGTACTTTTCAAACCAGTACAGGATATACGCCGTTTTCGTCATTAAATTACTCGGCCGGCTATATATAGAATGTGAGGCTTCAGGAATACGTACCATAGCAGTATCAACTCCGCGCAGCTGTAACGCTTGATAAAACTGTTCCGTCTCCGCTATTGGTGTACGGTAGTCTGCCTCGCCCGTCATTAACATCGTCGGTGTTTTAACATTACCTACATAGCTAATCGGTGAATACTTTAAATAATGTTCAGGCTTTTCCCATGGCATACCCGGGAACCAATACTGCGTAAAGTAACTGTACATATCTGCATTTAATACAAAACTGAACCAGTTAATTACCGGTTTAACCGAAACGGCAGCAGCGAATCTATCAGTATGTCCTACAGCCCAGGCCGTTAATGCCCCGCCACCACTTCCGCCAGTAATAAAAAGCTCTTTGTCGTTAATAAATCCTCTGGCCAGCACCGCATCAACGCCATCCATCAGATCATTAAAATCCTGACTGGGATAATTGTGGTGGATCAAGTTGGCAAAATCCTCGCCATAACTGGTGCTGCCGCGCGGATTTGTATAAAGCACAACATAGCCTTGCGCCGCCATCAATTGTAGTTCCATCGCAAAGTGCGGGCCATAGGCGGTGTGTGGCCCGCCATGAATTTCCAGAATTAACGGGTATTTCTTATTGGTGTCAAACTGTGGCGGATAGATTAGCCAGCCTTGCAGTTTGCGTTTGTCTACTGAAGACTGATACCAAAATTCTTCCACATCGCCTATAGCTCGTGCAAATAGCAAATCTGCATTTAATGATGTTAGTGTTTTCGACTTGCCTTTGCTTATGATTGCTAGCTCCGCCGGATGCGTTGCACTCATCTGTGTATAGACGACCAAACCATTTTCAGCTGCAGCAAACTGCCCGCCGCTATAGGGGCGGCTGTACGCGCTGCCGCCTATATCCGTCGCTAAAACGCTGCGTTTGCCGACTAATGGCTGCTGCGCCAATATCCCCTTTCCTTCACTATCGTAAGAGATATAAAGAGCTTTACTATTGGCCTGCCACTGAAAACCGGCAATAGCCCGATCCAGGTCTTCTGTCAGATTACGAATATTACTGCCATCCGTATGCATAACATATAAACGTTCAGCCTGATGGGACAATTTACGATCATCAAAACCGGTAAAGGCGATAAACTTGCCATCCGGTGATAAGGCGGGCTGGTTGTCAGGGCCATTGCGATTTGTTAGCTGAGTTAGCTGCCGATCTTCCAGTGTAAGTCGGAAAATCTCACTATTTAGTGGTGCTGCCTGCCAATTATCGTGCCGGTTAGCTGAGAAATATAATGCTTTACTGTCGTTTGACCAGCTAATTTCGCTACGGTGGTTAAAGTCGCCCTCGGTAAGCTGGATAGCTGTACCGCCTTCAGCAGACATGATGTATAGCTGCTGATAGCCCGCTTTGCTATAACCGGCGCCATCAACCCGGTACTGCATACTATCAATGTAAACTGCAGATTTAGCCCATTCGGCTTTTTCTGGTTTACCAGGCAAACTAACAGGTGCTTTGGTTGGTTTTGGCGTAAACATACTGAATGCCAGCCACTTACCGTCCGGTGACCAGCTTAGATTGGCAGGACTCTGTTGCAGTTGGCCAAGCTGTGAGGTCCGTCCGCTATCCAACCATTTAATATGGATCTGATCGTCGGCAATAAATGCCAGCCGCTTATAATCCGGAGCCCAACGTGGAGAGCTGGCATTGATTTCTTTGTCAGTTAGCGCTTCAAGCTGTTGGCCATAACCTGAACTTAACCATAACCCCATCCGGCGACGATCGGTCTGTTTATCCATCCAGTTGCGCACAAATACAATTCGTTCGCCTCTGGCATCTGGTTGAGGATCCGAGACAAACTCAAGCTCAAACACATCTTCATATTGTAAAGGCTGTTTTTGTGCCGCGACGCCATAGGCCGTTAACAAAAAAGTAGCCGTTAAACACAGACGCCGAGTTATTCTTAATAGCATCATTTTAGTATCCGCTGGTTAAAGTTACCGAATGATACTAACTGAATCAGAATGACAAAGGCCAGGCTTGCGCTAAATCGGCGTTTTATCGGGATTAAATCGCCGGCATATAAGTCTAGACGGCCTGATGGGTGCGACTAGGATGCCGAAGCAGCTGCACGCAGGCAGACGATGCTGCCCGGGCTTGGACAGTGGTGTTTGGTGTTTGGTTTGGGCTTAGACGGTGGCGTTTGGGTTT
>JBFKFH010000037.1:0-17620 GCA_041618685.1 Rheinheimera sp. | reverse complement strand
GCTCGCGCGGTATTAATTTTATTGCCTGCCCCAGTTGTTCGCGGCAGGAGTTTGATGTCATTAAAACCATGAACCAGCTTGAAGAGCGGCTGGAAGATATTACAGATCCGCTAACGGTGTCGGTGATTGGTTGTGTGGTAAACGGACCCGGTGAAGCGCTGGTGTCTGATTTAGGGGTGGCCGGGGCCAGCAAAAAGAGTGGTTTCTATATAAATGGCCAGCGGCAGAAGCTGCGCCTGGACAACGAACAGGTGGCCGATCAGCTGGAACAGCAAGTCCGTGCTTATCTGCAGCAGAAAATTGCTGTACGTCAGCTTGATTAAGCTGTCGTAACAAGCTTGGTGTTTCGCGGTGTTGCGCCTATAATCGCCGCTGTTTTTTAACTTAATGCGATGGAAATTTAATTTTGTCGAAGCAAATTCAGGCCATTCGCGGCATGAACGATTGTCTGCCGCAAGATACACCAGCATGGCAGCACGTTGAACAGATATTACGCCAGACGGTGGCCAGCTACGGTTACAGCGAAATTCGTTTTCCGATAGTTGAGATGACAGAGCTGTTTAAGCGCTCTATCGGTGAAGTCACCGATATCGTCGAAAAAGAAATGTACACCTTCGCAGATCGCAATGGTGACAGCCTGACATTGCGCCCGGAAGGCACTGCCTGCTGTGTGCGTGCCGGCAATGAGCACGGCCTGCTGTACAATCAGGAACAACGGTTGTGGTATACCGGGCCGATGTTCCGCCATGAGCGGCCACAAAAAGGCCGTTACCGGCAGTTTCATCAGTTTGGTCTGGAGGCGTTTGGTATTGCCTCAGCCGACATTGATGCTGAGGTTATTATGCTCAGCAACCGATTATGGCAGCAGCTGGGGTTAACGCCCTATGTTAAGCTGGAGTTGAATTCACTGGGCTCAACGGAAGCGCGGGCGGCATACCGTGACGCACTGGTGGCATATCTGGAACAGCATAAAGCCGCGCTAGATGAAGACAGCCTACGCCGCATGTATACTAATCCGCTGCGGGTGCTGGACAGTAAAAATCCGGCTTTGGCAGAAATTCTGGCAGCAGCGCCGAAGTTGGCCGATTATCTGGATGAAGACTCTGCAGCACATTTTGCCCGTTTAAAGCAATTGCTGACGCTGGCGGGGATTGAATTTACCGTTAACCCGCGTTTAGTGCGCGGCCTGGATTACTACAATAAAACCGTGTTTGAATGGGTCACGACAGAGCTTGGTTCGCAAGGTACTGTTTGTGCCGGTGGCCGTTATGATGGCTTGGTCGAACAGTTAGGCGGTAAAGCAACACCTGCCGTTGGTTTTGCTCTGGGGCTTGAGCGGCTGGTGCTGCTGTTGCAAACGCTGCAATTATTGCCAGCGTTACCCGCCATGGCAGATATTTACCTGATGGCACTGGGAGAGCAGGCGGAACTTGCGGCACTTTCTGTTGCCGAAAAGCTGCGCTCAGAATTGCCGGGTAAACGTATTATGGTGCACTGTGGTGGCGGTAATTTAAAGAAACAAATTAAACGGGCTGATAAATCTGCTGCGACTGTTGGTTTGATCCTCGGTGAGGACGAACTGGCACGTGGTGAGATTACCGTTAAGTGGTTACGTGAAGATAAACCACAACAAACTATCTTATTAACAGAACTGGCGAAAACGCTGGCCTTTTCAGCATAACGGGCCCTTGACGGATAACGGAGTAATGTAGTGGAAATTTATAGCAGTGAAGAACAACAGGTAGAAGCAATTAAACGCTTTTGGCAGGAATACGGCAAAGCGATTTTAGGCGGCGTGGTGCTTGGTCTGGCAGCGTTGTATGGTTTTCGGTTTTATCAGGCGGAGCAGCGCAATACAGCTGAAGCAGCTTCTGTAAAATTTAGCCAGTTGGTAGAGCAGCGCGATGCTGCCAGTGCCAGTGAAGATTGGCTGGCGCAGGCGCAGGGTTTTATTGCTGCGTCTAAGGGCGATAACTATGCGGTGCTGGCTGCATTGCTGGCTGCTAAAGATGCAGTGGCGCTGCAGCAATATGACAAGGCTGCCGAGCAGTTGAATTGGGTATTGGCTAATGCCAAAGAGCCAGCGGTACTGGCTGTAACGCAACTGCGTCTGGCCCGTTTACAGCGTGAGCAAGGTAATGTTGAAGCGGCCCTGGCTACATTAGGCAACACAGTGCCGCAAAGTTTTGTGTCATTACAAGCTGAACTGAAAGGTGATGTGCTGGTACAGGCAGAAAAACTGGCCGAAGCCAAAGCCGCTTATCAATTAGCGCTGGATACTGCAGGTCAGAATAAGCAGTTGTTGCAAATCAAGCTGGATGAACTGGCACACGTCACTGCAGTGTAAAGAGGTAAGTGTGAAATTACTGTTTAAACAGGTATTGCTGCTTACAGCAGTAGTGCTGGCTGGATGTTCCAGTAAAGAAGAACTGGTATTGCCACCGGTTAACAACAGCATCAAACCGGTTGAAGTGTGGGACAGCACTATTGGCTCAGGTGTTGCGCACTATGAATCGGCATTACAACCGATAATTGTTAAAGATACCGTGTATGCCGCCAGCCGCGAAGGTCTGGTGGCGGCATTTGACCTGAAAACGGGTAAACGCAAGTGGCAGTTCGACTTACGTAAGCCTGAAGGCAGCTCATTGTGGCGTCGTATTGGCGCGGTGTGGTCAGGCGACAATGCGCGTATTTCCGGTGGCTTAAGTTTTGGTTATGACAAACTGTACTTCGGCACCGAAAATGGTGATGTCGTTGCATTGTCTGCCGCCGGTGAACTGGTTTGGCGGGTTGAAGTTAAAGGTGAAGTGTTGGTTAAGCCAGCCGTTGGTGACGGCTTAGTTGTCGTGGCGACAGGTTCAGGCACGTTAATCGCGTTACATCCTGATAACGGTGAGCAACGCTGGCAGTTTGAAAATGAACTACCGGCACTAACCTTACGTGGTGTCAGTGAGCCGGTTATTGAAGCCGGTGGTGTGATTTACGGTTTAGGCAGCGGCCAGCTGGGCGTATTGATAGCCGACAGAGGTTATCAGGCGTGGGAAGAGGCTGTTGGTGTACCTACCGGTAGTACAGATTTATCACGCCTGGCAGATGTTGATGCCAAGCCACTGGTACAGGGTGGCACGGTATTCAGCATTGCCTATAACGGCGCATTGGTGGCGCTGGAATTGCGCAGCGGCCGGCAAATCTGGAAACGCGATTACGCCAGTTTCCGTAATATGGCTATGTCAGGTGATACGTTGTATCTGGTCGATTCACAGGGCCGCATCTACGCACTGGATAGCAGAAGCGGTACTGAAAAGTGGTCACAGTTTGGCTTAAGCCGGCATATGCTGACTGGCCCGACGGTATACAAAGATTTTCTGGTGATTGGTGATAACGAGGGCAATTTGCACTGGGTTGATCGCCAAAACGGTGACTTTGTTGCGCGCCAGAGCATGGATAGTTCAGGTTTTTACACCGAAGCGGTAACCGATGGCAGCTATCTGCTGGTACAAAGTCGCAACGGTGAGCTAGTCTTATTACAAACGCCTTAAACCGGGCTTAGCGGTTGAGTTTTTTAAACAGGCCTGAAACAGGCCTGTTTTGTTATTTTTGAGGTTCACATAATGTTGCCTGTCGTTGCCCTGGTAGGGCGAGCCAATGTCGGAAAATCGACACTTTTTAACCGTTTAACCCGCACACGTGATGCGCTGGTGGCGGACTTCCCCGGCCTGACGCGTGACCGTAAATACGGTTCCGTTAATTTTGACGGTTTAGAATTTATTGTCGTCGATACCGGTGGTATTGACGGCAATGAGCAGGGCATTGAAGTGGAAATGGCCGAGCAGTCGCTCAAAGCTATTGATGAAGCGGACGTAGTGCTGTTTATGGTTGACGCCCGTGTTGGCGCAACGGTAGGCGATGAAGCCATAGCGGCGCATATCCGCAAAGTGGAAAAGAAAGTGTTTGTTGTCGCCAATAAAACAGATGGCCTGGATGCCGACACTGCTGTAGCCGACTTTTACAGTTTAGGCCTGGGTGAGGTGTATGCTATTGCCGCCGCGCACGGCCGTGGCGTGTCGTCTTTGTTAAACCATGCGTTAATACCGCTGTTAACCGAAGAGCAGCAAAAAGTATTGGCAGGTGAAATCGCGGTGGAAGAGGGCCCGGTGCTCGAAACGCTGACCGAAGAAGAAGCCGATGCTGAAGCAGCACGGCTGCGCAGCGAGCACATTAAACTGGCGATTGTTGGCCGGCCTAATGTGGGCAAATCAACGTTAACTAACCGCATTTTGGGTGAAGAGCGGGTAGTGGTATTTGATATGCCCGGCACCACGCGCGACTCTATCTATATTCCGATGCAACGTAATGAGCGGGACTACACCTTAATAGACACCGCCGGTGTACGCCGCCGTGGCAGAATTGATGACATGGTAGAGAAGTTCTCTGTCGTTAAAACCCTGCAAGCCATTGAAGACGCCAATGTGGTTATTCTGGTATTAGATGCGCGACTGGGCATTTCAGATCAGGATCTGAGTATCTTAGGTTTTATACTCAATGCTGGCCGGTCTCTGGTGATCGCAGTTAATAAATGGGACGGCTTAAATGATTCAGTTAAAGATGAAATTAAGCGTGAGCTGGACCGTCGTTTAGGCTTTATTGATTTTGCCCGCCTGCACTTTATCTCTGCTTTGCACGGCTCAGGCGTGGGTAACTTGTTTGAGTCAGTTGAAGAAGCGTTTGACTCCGCTACCAAGCGCCACAGTACGGCGTTGCTTACCCGTATCATGAAAATGGCACAGGAAGATCACCAGCCGCCACTAGTGCATGGTCGCCGCGTTAAATTAAAGTATGCCCATGCCGGCGGTTATAATCCGCCATTAATTGTTATTCACGGTAACCAGGTTGATGACTTACCTGATTCTTATAAGCGTTACCTGATGAACTATTATCGTAAAGCGCTGCAAATGATGGGCACGCCTATCCGGGTCGAATTCCGTGAAGGCGAAAACCCGTTTGCGCCAACGAAAAAGAATACCGAAACACCGCTGCAGAAGTATAAGCGCGAGCGCTTGATGAAAGCACGCAAGAAACTCGACCAATAAGGACAGAGTGCATGAATTTTCGCTTCCCGGTTATTGTTATAGATGAAGATTTTCGTTCGGAGAATATCTCCGGCTCAGGTATACGTGATTTAGCCCAGGCTATCAGCAGTCACGGCTTTGAAGTAGTGGGTTACACCAGTTATGTTGATTTAAGCGCGTTTGCTCAGCAAGCCAGCCGCGCCTCGTGTTTTATTTTATCCATTGACGATGAAGAGTTTGGCACGGGCACACCGCAAGAGGTGGCTAAAGCTTTGGGCGAGCTGCGCACCTTTATTAAAGAAGTGCGTAAGCGCAATGCGGATATTCCTATCTTCCTCTATGGTGAAACCCGCACCACGCGGCACGTGCCTAACGATGTATTGCGTGAACTACACGGCTTTATTCATATGTTTGAAGATACGCCGGAATTTGTCGCCAAGCATATTATTCGCGAAGCGAAGAAGTATCTGGATGCCTTAGCGCCACCGTTTTTTAATGCGTTAATGGATTACGCCTCAGATGGCTCTTACTCCTGGCACTGTCCGGGGCACTCTGGTGGTGTAGCGTTTTTAAAAAGCCCGGTCGGCCAAATGTTCCACCAGTTTTTTGGTGAAAACATGCTGCGTGCTGATGTCTGTAACGCGGTTGATGAATTAGGCCAGCTGCTGGATCACACCGGCCCTGTGGCCGAAAGTGAAGCCAATGCTGCACGTATTTTTAGCTGCGACCATTTGTTTTTTGTTACCAACGGTACTTCTACGTCAAATAAAATGGTGTGGCACTCGGTGGTGGCGCCGGGCGATATCGTCGTCGTAGACCGTAACTGTCATAAATCGATTTTGCACTCCATTATTATGACCGGCGCGATACCGGTGTTTTTAATGCCGACACGCAATCATTACGGCATTATTGGACCTATTCCGAAAAGTGAGTTTTCCCCCAAGGCTATCGCAAAAAAAATTGCCGCCAACCCTTTTGCCCGCAATGCTAAGAACAAAAAACCGCGCATTTTAACCATTACCCAAAGTACCTACGATGGTATTTTGTATAACGTGGAAGAAATTAAGCAGGAGTTGGGTTCAACTATCGACACCCTGCATTTTGATGAGGCCTGGTTGCCACATGCCAGCTTCCATGATTTTTACAAAAATATGCATGCGATAGGTAAAGACCGGCCGCGCTCGGAAGACACCCTGGTGTTTGCCACGCAGTCGACGCATAAATTGCTGGCTGGTTTATCGCAAGCGTCACAAATTCTGGTGCAAAACGCGCAGAACCGTAATTTAGATACGCACCGTTTTAACGAGTCGTACCTGATGCACAGCTCTACCAGCCCGCAATATGCCATTATTGCCAGCTGTGACGTGGCCGCTGCGATGATGGAAGCGCCGGGCGGTACAGCGCTGGTAGAAGAAAGCTTGCTTGAAGCAATCGATTTTCGCCGTGCCATGCGTAAAGTTGACGCCGAGTTTGGCGACGATGACTGGTGGTTCCGCGTTTGGGGCCCGGATGAATTGCCGGAAGAAGGCTTGGGCACCCGTGATAACTGGACGTTGCATGCCACCGATAGCTGGCACGGTTTTGGCGCAATAGAATCAGGTTTTAACATTCTTGATCCGATTAAAGCCACCATTATTACGCCGGGGTTAAACCTGCATGGCCAGTTTGACGAGCAGGGTATTCCTGCGGCTATTGTCAGCAAGTACCTGGCTGAGCACGGTATTATCATTGAAAAAACCGGCCTGTATTCGTTCTTTATCATGTTTACCATCGGTATTACTAAAGGCCGCTGGAATTCTATGGTCACCGAGCTACAGCAGTTTAAAGATGATTATGATCAGAACCAGCCGATGTGGCGCATTATGCCGGAATTTGCCAAAAAGCACCCACGCTATGAAAAAGTAGGCCTGCGGGATTTATGTCAGCAAATTCATAATATTTACCGTAAGTATGATGTGGCCAAAGTAACCACCGAAATGTACTTATCGACCATTGAAACCGCAATGACGCCAGCAGATGCGTGGGCCAAGATGGCACACCGTGAAATTGAACGGGTCTCGATTGATGACATTGAAGGTCGTGTAACCGCCATGCTGGTAACACCATATCCGCCGGGCATACCATTGATGGTGCCGGGCGAGCGTTTCAATAAAATTATTATCAGTTACCTGCAATTTACCCGCGCCTTCAACACCGCCTTCCCGGGCTTTGAAACCGACGTGCACGGCTTAGTACGCGAAATGGTAGATGGTGAACTGAAGTACTTTATCGACGTGGTAAAAGAGTAAGCCGATAAAGCAGATGGCGAAATGCGCTGTGCATGTAATTGCATTGAAATAAAATGGCCGCTTCAAGCGGCCATTTTTTATCGCCCTGTTAGCCCTGCTGGTTTATCTTCGCTGATTGAGTAGCATTAACAGCTGCCGTTCAATTGCAAATACATGGTCATCCTGCTCATTCATATCGCGTAGTGCCTGCGCCAGTTTTAGTAAGTATTCACTATTGGCGCCGCTTGGACCTTCGCTGCGGGCGATATGTGCAGCAATGACAGCATCGCTGGCGGGGCCTAAATACGCGGCGTTATCTGCGCTGGCTAAATAGACTAGGCCCTCAGTCGGTGTCTGCTCGTTCTCGCCAGGCTCACTGTTGTCGGTCTCCGTTAGCCAATGCAATTGGGTAAATACACGCAGGTAACCGTTTTTCTCGCGGTGGTCCAAATGTTCAAAGGTATCTGGGGTAACCTCATACGCCATACCGGCGCAGCGTGCGCCGGGGGCTTCAATCAACGTTAACACCCGGCCCGGTGCTTCTGGCGTGCCACGATGATCATGCGAGCCCTGCCAAAAACGGCGCTGCCAGCCATAAATGCAGGCCGGCTTACATTGCAGGTACGGAAAGTCAGCTTTGTAAATCAATGAGCCATAACCAAACAACCAAACCGAATCGAGGTGGTCAAGCGGCTGGCGCTGTTTGTTTAGGGCAATGGTGTTGTGTGACATAAGACTCCACTTAGCCAAGGTTTAGGCTATTGCATTGCATGGTAGCAATATCCCGGCTGGGGTACAAAAGTGGCGTTATCATAGTTGAGGCAGTATATTTATCAGTCGCTGAGCAGGATACTGACTGATGCAGAGAATGTTCACGGCTTTTATACGAACGTTGAGTAAGCTGGTGTTTGAAAGGAAAATAATAAACGTGAACTACGGCCTTGAAATTATTAAACAGGTTCTGGCATGTCTGATTTAAAACCCGCCAAACTTGGTATCAGAACCCGAATTTTCCAAATCGTTTTTGAATCTGACAGTCCGGCAGCGAAAGGCTTTGATATCGCTTTGGCGGTGCTGATATTTTTCAGTGTCGTTGTCATCATGCTGGACAGTGTGCAGGAGTATCACCAACGCTTTGGTACATTTTTTTATTATTCGGAATGGACTATCACCCTGCTGTTTACCATTGAGTTGGGGCTGCGCATATATTGCCTTGAAAAGCCGAAGATTTATCTGAAAAGTTTTTACGGCATTATCGACGTGCTCGCCGTATTGCCGACCTGGCTGGCGCTGGTATTGCCCGGCGCACAAACGCTGATTGTACTGCGCTTGCTTCGCACGTTGCGGTTATTCCGCGTGCTTGAAATGATGGCTTTGGTTGGCCAGGGCAAGTTGTTGCTAGAGGCGTTACATCGTAGTCGGGGGCAAATAGTATTATTTCTGTTTACCATGTTGATGCTCGTTATCGTGTTTTCATCAATGCTGTACCTTATTGAGCCTAAAGAGGCTGGCTTTACCAGCATCCCCAAGTCCATCTATTGGGGCATTGTCACGCTAACCACGGTGGGTTACGGTGATGTGGTTCCCGTTACGCCATTGGGCCAGTTTATCTCAGTGGTGATCATGCTCTCGGGCTACTCCATCATCGCGCTACCGGCAGGGGTGTTTACCGCGGAGGTTATCCGTACCCTGCGCGAAGAGCGGTATTCTGATGAAGCTTGCCCAGGTTGCGGCGCGCATCAGCATGAGCACGACGCCCGTTATTGCAAACGCTGTGGTACCTGGCTTGACGAAGAAAGCCCAAGCCCCAACTCACCGGCAAAACCCGCCAGAAAAAAAGCAAAAGCTAGCTGACGTTGAACCGGCAAAAGCAAGTTAGTTGAGTCTGGTATCTGAGGTTTTCCAACTAGCTTAAGCTTTATATTCTGTACACGGACCTGCTGGCAGGCGCTTAAATGCCTGTCAGCTTCGTCACTTCGGCATCAAAACCGCCTTCAGCCAGTTTAACTGCCACCTTATCACCCGCTTTCAGCTGGGCCGCTGAAGTTATTACCTGCTGTTTATCATCAAAGGCAATACTGTAACCCCGTGCCAGTGTGGCTAGCGGGCTTACCGTATTTAGCTGCGCGCTAAGCTGAGCTAATTGCTGCTTACTCTGCACTACACGCTGTTGTTGCGCTTTGCTGATACGCCGTTCCAGCTCTGCCAACTGGATTTTTTGCTGGTTAATGGTTTTTGCCGGTGACAGCTGGCGCAGGCTTTTATCCAGATACTGCTGCTGTTGTTGCGAGGCAATAATCTTGCGCTTGATAGCGGTGCTCAAGCGCAGTTGCAGCTCGTCCAGCCGTTGCTGTTGTTGTTGTAGCCGCCGTTTCGGGTGCAGCGCCAGCAAACGCTGACTCAGGTTGATAAGCTTAGGCGCAACTTGCTGCATGCGGGCACGCTGGGCTTGTATTAATGCACTGCGTAAACGGGCTATGCGTTCAAGTAAATGGCTTTGATCTGGCGATACCAGCTCAGCTGCCGCAGAAGGGGTTGGCGCGCGTACATCGGCGACAAAATCGGTTAGCGCGAAATCAATTTCATGGCCTACGGCGCTGACAATAGGAATAGGGCAGGCGGCAACCGCACGGCACAACTGTTCATCGTTAAAACACCATAAATCTTCCAGCGAACCGCCGCCGCGGCCAATAATTAATACATCTACTTCGTTGCGCCGTATTGCGGTGCTGAGCATATTGCGTAGCTGGGCGGCGGCCGTGTCGCCTTGCACCTGGGATGGATAAACAACGACTTCAATGCCCGGTGCGCGGCGGTTCAGCACGGTAACGATATCGCGAATGGCTGCACCGGTAGGCGAGGTGATAACGCCTACCCGCTGTACCTGTGCCGGTAGCGGCGTTTTTATTGCCGGATCAAATAAGCCTTCGGCGGCCAGTTTGGCTTTTAATTGTTCAAACTGCTGTTTGAGTAAACCGGCGCCGGCACTTTCAATAAATTCGGCCAACAACTGATATTCACCGCGTGGCTCGTACACACTAATGCGGGCGCGAATGAGTACCTGCTGGCCGTTTTGTGGCCGGAAACTGCTGTTGCGGTTAGCTTGCTTAAACATCGCGCATTTTACCTGCGCTGCGCTGTCTTTTAACGAGAAGTACCAATGGCCGCTGGCTGCGGCAACAAAATTGGAAATTTCACCCTGCAGCCACAAAGTTTGAAATTGCAGCTCCAGCGTTAAGCGAACTTCGCTGTTTAACCGGGAAACGGTATAAATATCGTGGTTTTGCATTGAATGTTCTTATCAGCAGCCAGTAACAACCTGGCGCCAGAATAACATAAAACAAAAAACCGTTTGTTATGCGTGCACAAAACCGTTAAAATTGCGCCGCAACATTCCCTATCTTTTCAGCCACAGCGAGATTGTTGCAATGCTCAGGATCAAACAAGAAGCCCTTACCTTTGACGACGTGTTATTGGTACCGGCGCACTCTACTGTTCTACCTCATACAGCCGATTTACGCACCCGACTGACTAAAAACATCACGCTGAATATTCCTATGGTTTCTGCTTCAATGGATACCGTAACCGAAGCCCGTTTAGCCATAGCGCTGGCGCAGGAAGGGGGGTTAGGATTTATTCATAAAAACATGACCATTGAAGAGCAGGCCGCTAACGTTCGTAAAGTGAAAAAATACGAAAGCGGTGTGGTATCTGATCCGGTCACGGTTACGCCGGATATGAGTATCCGCGACGTGCAAGCGTTGGCGCAACAACATGGTTTTTCAGGTTTCCCGGTGGTGGATGCCAGCAATAACCTGGTTGGTATGCTAACCAGTCGAGATATGAGCTTTGAAGCTAACAATAATGAAAAAGTCAGTAGCCTGATGACGCCACGCGAGCGCCTGGTTACTGTGCTGGAAACTGATCCGCGCGAAGAAGCCTTTAAACGCATGCACGAGCACCGTATTGAAAAGGTGCTTGTGGTCGATGGTGCCTTTAAATTAAAAGGCCTGATCACAGTTCGCGATTACTATAAAGCGGCTAGCAAGCCGAATGCCTGTAAAGATGAGCTAGGCCGATTACGGGTTGGTGCGGCAGTGGGTGTAGGCCCAGGCACCGATGAGCGTATTGCTGCGCTGGTTGAAGCCGGTGTAGATATTTTGCTGATTGATACCTCGCATGGTCACTCGCAAGGTGTTATTGACCGCGTGAAGCAAACCCGCGCGCAATACCCTGATTTACAAATAGTGGCCGGTAACGTTGCCACGGCCGAAGGCGCTAAGGCGCTGGCTGAAGCCGGGGCAAATGCGGTGAAAGTAGGTATCGGCCCGGGCTCTATTTGTACTACCCGTATTGTTACCGGTTGTGGTGTGCCGCAAATTACCGCAATTTCTGAAGCAGTAATGGGCGTGGCTGGCACCGACGTAACTATTATTGCTGACGGCGGTATCCGTTTCTCCGGTGATGTAGCCAAAGCATTAGTGGCCGGTGCGAACTGCGTGATGGTCGGTTCTATGTTTGCCGGTACAGAAGAAGCGCCGGGCGAAGTAGAGCTGTATCAGGGCCGTTACTATAAATCGTATCGTGGTATGGGTTCACTGGGCGCGATGGCACAGCGTAATGGCTCGTCAGATCGTTATTTCCAGGGCAGCAACAATGCCGAAAAGCTGGTACCTGAGGGTATTGAAGGCCGGGTGGCTTACAAAGGCCCGATGGAAAACATTATTCACCAGCAAATGGGTGGCCTGCGCAGCGCTATGGGTTTAACCGGTTGCCCAACCATTGACGATTTACGTACCAAGCCAGAGTTTGTCCGCGTGACCTCTGCGGGGATGGGCGAGTCGCACGTGCATGATGTGCAGATCACCAAAGAAGCTCCCAACTACCGTTTAGGCTAAACTGATTTCGGTTTTATCGGCTGGTTAACACCAGCCGCTTTACTATTTAAAGGTCGCTATGAACAAAAACATTCATCATCACCGCATCCTCATTCTTGATTTTGGTTCGCAGTACACACAGCTCATCGCCCGCCGCGTGCGCGAAATTGGCGTGTATTGTGAGCTGTGGGCCTGGGATGTCACTGAAGAGCAGATCCGTGAGTTTAACCCAACCGGTATTATTTTATCCGGTGGCCCGGAAAGCGTGCATGAAATTAATTCTCCCCGTGCACCCCAGTATGTATTTGAAGCCGGCGTGCCGGTACTAGGCATTTGTTACGGCATGCAAACGATGGCCGAGCAATTGGGCGGTAAGGTGCAGGGCTCGGATATGCGCGAGTTTGGTTATGCCCAGGTAGAAGTGGTAACCGCCAACGATCTGTTTGCCAAAATTGAAGACCATATCGGCGCCAACGGTAATGCGTTATTAGATGTCTGGATGAGTCATGGCGATAAAGTGGTACAAATACCGGACGGTTTTGTCACTTGCGCGACGACGTCAACCTGTCCGCATGCCGGCATGGTAGACGAAGCCCGCCAGTTCTATGGTGTGCAGTTCCACCCTGAGGTAACGCATACCCGGCAGGGCTTGCGGATGCTGGAGCATTTTGTTGTCAATATATGCGGTTGTGACAAGCTGTGGACACCAGCCAGCATTATTGAAGACGCCGTGATCCGCTTAAAACAACAGATTGGTGATGACAGGGTTATTTTGGGCTTGTCGGGCGGTGTCGACAGCTCAGTGGTTGCGATGTTACTGCACCGTGCTATCGGAAAAAACCTCACTTGCGTCTTTGTTGATAACGGTTTACTGCGCTTGAACGAAGGCAAACAAGTGATGGATATGTTCGGTGACCATTTCGGCCTGAACATTATTAAGATAGATGCTGAGCAGCGCTTCCTCGATGCGCTGGCCGGCGAAAACGAGCCCGAAGCCAAGCGTAAAATTATTGGCCGCGTGTTTGTTGAAGTATTTGATGAAGAGTCACAGAAGCTGGAAAACGCCAAGTGGCTGGCGCAGGGCACCATTTACCCTGACGTTATTGAATCAGCCGGTTCTGCCACCGGTAAAGCACATGTGATTAAATCGCACCACAATGTGGGTGGTTTACCGGCGCATATGAAGCTGGGCTTAGTTGAACCGCTGCGCGAGCTGTTTAAAGACGAAGTGCGTAAAGTTGGCTTGGAGTTGGGCCTGCCCTACGACATGTTGTACCGCCATCCATTCCCGGGCCCGGGTTTAGGTGTGCGCGTGCTGGGCGAAATTAAAAAAGAATACTGCGATATTCTGCGCCGTGCTGATGCCATCTTTATAGAAGAGTTGCACAAAGCTGACTTATATAACAAAGTCAGCCAGGCGTTTGCGGTGTTCCTGCCGGTGAAATCGGTTGGCGTGATGGGCGATGCGCGAAAATACGATTGGGTCGTGTCGCTGCGGGCGGTAGAAACAATCGACTTTATGACCGCCCACTGGGCCCATCTGCCGTATGAGTTGCTGGGTAAGGTTTCTAACCGTATTATCAATGAAATCAACGGCATTTCCCGTGTGGTTTACGATATCAGCGGTAAGCCACCGGCCACCATTGAGTGGGAATAACACAGAAAAAAAGGCGCTAAGGCGCCTTTTTTTACGGCAGTAATAAAATGATGGCACTATAGTTAGCTAAATCTTTTTTCGGAGCCAGTGATGTTGAATATAACAGGTCGTATCGGGCAGCTTGCGCTGACGGTTAGCAACGTGGACACGGCGCTGACATTTTACCGCGATATATTGGGCTTACCGTTTTTATTTCAGCCTTCGCCGCAACTGGCTTTTTTACAGGCGGGTGACACGCGGTTGATGCTAAGTACGCCACAGGGTGCCGGTGCGGTAGGCAATAATTCCGTGCTGTATTTTAGTGTTTCTGACATCAGCACTGTTTACCAGGCGTTAGTTGACAGTGGCGTGACAAGCGAGCGGTGGCCGCAACTGGCTGCCAAAATGCCGGACCATGAGTTGTGGCTGGCGTTTGTGCGCGACCCGGACGGTAATCTTGTGGGGTTGATGGAAGAGCAGCGTTAACCGCAAAGCGCCAGACTAGCCGGAAGCGTTGCCCGGGTGTGACAAATTTCTGAACGCTTTGTGTAAATCGGCTGGAACTCTGCGCTTGGGCGTCGGTCTTATCGTGCAGTTAAAAGTTTAAGGGACCTGGTATGACGAAATTACTGCAGCTGTGGCGAGAGAACCGCGGCATTATTGTATTTTTAAGTTTGATGTTTGTATTCAGAAGTGCGGTTGCGGATTGGAACGATGTACCAACAGGTTCCATGCAGCCGACAATTCAGATTGGCGATCGCCTTTTGGTTAATAAAATGGCCTATGACTTACGCCTGCCGTTTACCACTAAGTCGATAATTAAACGCGCCGATCCGCAACGCGGAGACATTGTGATTTTTATGTCAGAAGTGGCAAATAATCGTCTGATAAAACGCGTGATTGGTGTACCGGGTGATGTGGTAGCGATGCAGCACAATGAGTTAATCATTAACGGCAAGCGGTTAAGTTATAGCGAGGTGACGGCTGTGACGGATGATAATGCACAGGTACAGACTGAACAGCTGGACAGCTTAACGCATCAGGTGAAGTTAGCGCCGTATTCAACCGGGCGCGACAGCTTTAACGCGGTAAAAGTGCCGCCAGGGCATTATCTGGTGCTGGGCGATAACCGCGACAACAGTGCTGACTCACGGGTAATTGGTTTTGTGCCGCGTGATGAGATAGTTGGACGCGCCAGCACCGTATTATTTTCACTGGATTACGATAACTATTTTAAACCGCGCAGCGAGCGCTTTCTCGCTGCGTTATAAGGCTTTAGCCGTGTTTGAGTGCGCTTAGGCGCACCCATTCGTCTTGTAATGCGATGGGGTCAAAGCTGAATTCATCGCTATAAGCGTCGATTACACTTTGGGCCTGGCTTTGTAAAATACCTGATAACGCAAGTTTTCCGCCAGGTTTTACGTAGGCGCTGATCACAGCTTTTAATTCAGCCAGCGGCCCGGCAAGGATATTGGCGACAACCACATCGGCCTGAAAATCTTTGGGCTGATCTTTTGGCAGATACAATTCTATCTGGCCCTCGACATTGTTGCGTTTGGCGTTCGCCGTGCTGGCTTCTATTGCTTGCGGGTCGATATCAACACCGATCACCCGTTTGGCGCCAAGCTTCAGCGCGGCTATGCCTAAAATGCCAGAGCCACAGCCAAAATCAACGACAGTCTGCTCAGGCTGTATAGTCGCATCCAGCCACTGCATACATAGTGCAGTGGTCGGGTGGGTGCCGGTCCCAAACGCCAGGCCTGGGTCAAGCATCACGTTTACCGCAGTTGGATCTGGAATATCCCGCCAGCTGGGGCAGACCCACAACCGTTGACCAAACTTTATCGGATGAAAATTATCCATCCATTCACGTTCCCAGTCTTTATCTTCCAGCTGTTCCAGTTTGTAATCGACACCGTCTTTAAAAAACGCTACCTGTTTTAGCTGCTTGACCACTTTGTCCATCGGGTGCTCCGCATCAAACAGGCCAACGACAACGGTATTGGTCCAGTAAATGACTTCGCCCGGCATAGGTTCGTAAATAGGGGTGTCATGCGCGTCGAGAAAACTGACCGCCTGAGCGCCCCAGCCCATCAGCATATCGCTGACCTGCTCGGCTTTTTCTTCAGTGGTGGTAACGCGCAGTTGGATCCAGGGCATAATCAGTCTCGCTCGAAAAAATTTGCCGCATTATAGCAAAAAGGCCGCAAATGCGGCCTTTAATCTGTAGCGGATGCTTACTTGATACCCAGTTTGTGTTCCAGATAATGGATATTCGTACCACCTTTACAGAAACCTTCATCACGCATAATGTCTTTATGCAGCGCGATATTGGTCTTGATACCTTCTACCAGCAATTCGTCCAGTGCATTACGCATACGGGCGATTGCAATATCACGGGTTTCACCGTACGTAATCAACTTACCCACCATTGAATCATAATTTGGTGGTACGGTGTAATCGGCATAGATGTGCGAATCCCAGCGAATGCCGTTACCACCTGGTGGGTGGAACCGGGTAATTTTGCCCGGCGATGGCATAAAGGTTTTCGCATCTTCAGCGTTGATACGGCATTCCACTGCATGACCACGAATAATGATATCTTCCTGCTTCAGCGTAAGCGGCATACCTGACGCGACCCGTAGCTGCTCTTTAATCAGGTCGACTCCGCTGATCATTTCAGTTACCGGGTGCTCTACCTGAATACGGGTGTTCATTTCGATAAAGAAGAACTCACCGTTTTCAAACAGGAATTCAAAGGTACCAGCACCGCGGTAGTTCATGACCTTACAGGCATCAACACAGCGGCCACCGATAAATGCACGCAGCTCTGGCGTAATACCCGGTGCAGGCGCTTCTTCTACTACTTTCTGGTGACGGCGTTGCATAGAGCAGTCACGCTCGCCCAGATGAATAGCATTGCCCTGGCCATCAGCCAGAACCTGTATTTCGATGTGACGTGGGTTTTCCAGGAATTTCTCCATGTACACCATGTCGTTACCAAAAGCAGCTTTCGCTTCGGCTTTTGTCATCTCGATAGAACTGACCAGTTCTTCTTCGCTACGTACCACACGCATGCCGCGGCCACCGCCGCCGCCAGCGGCTTTAACGATAATCGGATAACCAATGCGCTTCGCAATCGCCATGTTGGTGGCAGCATCGTCGCCCACGGCGCCATCCGAGCCTGGTACACAGGGTACGCCGGCTTTTTTCATCGCTTCAATCGCTGACACCTTGTCACCCATTAAACGGATAGAATCCGGGTGGGGGCCGATAAAGACTAAGCCGCTTTCTTCAACCTGCTGCGCGAAATCAGCCCGCTCGGCTAAGAAGCCATAACCCGGGTGAATTGCCTGAGCATTGGTTACTTCAGCCGCGGCAATTAATGCCGGAATATTTAAATAGCTTTGTGGTGACGGCGCCGGGCCGATACAAATAGTCTCGTCGGCCAGCAGCACGTGTTTTAAATTGCGGTCCACTGTGGAATGCACAGCTACCGTTTTGATACCCAGCTCTTTGCACGCACGTAAAATACGCAGTGCAATTTCGCCGCGGTTGGCAATCAGTACTTTTTCTAGCATCAGTCTGCCTTTTGCGTTATTCAATCACAAAGAGTGGCTGGTCAAACTCAACCGGCTCGCCGTTTTCTAGTAAAATTTCTTTCACCACACCGGCCTTGTCAGACTGGATTTGGTTCATCATTTTCATGGCTTCTACAATAAACAGCGTGTCGCCCACTTTGACCGACTGACCGACTTCAACAAAGTTTTT
>JBFKFH010000036.1:0-17665 GCA_041618685.1 Rheinheimera sp. | reverse complement strand
GTACTGGTTTCGCATCACTAAGTTTATTACGAAAATTTAATATCGATGGCCTGAAGATAGACCGCAGCTTTGTCGACGGCATTGCGACTGACAATGATGATTTTACCTTGTGTAGTGCCGTAATTGCGATGGCACAGCGGTTAGGTTTGCATATTGTTGCAGAAGGCGTTGAAACAGAAACTCAGCTACAAATTTTAAGTCAGCTTGGTTGTGATGTCGTGCAAGGTTATTTGCTGGGCAAACCAAACTCAGTAGCGCACAATCTTAAAATGTGGGCTGCATAAGCTTGCTATGCAATTTGCAAAGCGCTTTGCAAAGTGCGTGGCAATATGCAACTTTATAATGACTGTTGCGGATAAAAACGTGCGGATACGGTTTTAGCCGGCTTTTTTTGGCAATTTGCAAACTGGCGTGTGTTTTGCGACCTATATTGCTAATCAGCAAAGATTAGTGTTTCAAACTGACTAAAGGATCTGCACATGCCATCTCACACTCTGCAAACTGTGCCGCTGCTGGATGAAACCGTTATTCAAGCCATGGCCGCGGATTTGGGCACTGACACTTGCCAACAACTTGTTCAGTTATTTATAACCGAGCTACAACAGCTGCAGCAAGATATCACCGTGGCTATGACCAATAAAAGCTTGCCTGACATCTTAAGTGCAGTTCATATCTTAAAAAACTCAGCCGCGTTATATGGTGCCCAAAGGCTAGCGCTGCTGGCCAACACAATACATAGTGATACCACGGCAGCTCCGGCGCTGATTTACCAGAATACGGCAAACCTTGTCGATATCTTATGCCAAACCCTAGCGCTGTATCAGAGCAGCCTATCTGCGCGGGGCGTTCAAGGAGATGATGATGAATAAGTCTACGCGTGCTGAAATGGTCTATGTGGTAGAGGACAGCCAATCAAGCGGTGCATTGTATTGTCGGCAATTGGAAAAGGTTGGTTTTAAAACCCGCCACTTTACCGACGGCTATTCCGCCCTGGCGGCAATAAAAGAAAACATGCCCGCGGTTATTGTGCAGGATGTGTGTTTACCCGACATCAGTGGCTTAGATGTATTGCAATATGTGTCGAAACAACCGGCGCCCGCTCAAGTGGTCATTATCACCTCGAACAGTTCTATTGATGTGGCCGTAGATGCAATGCGACTTGGCGGCTTTGATTTTATAGAAAAGCCGTTTACTGCGGAGCGTTTAATTGCCTCGGTACTAAGCGCAATCAAACAACAGCAAAAAGATCAAACAACAGCGCCGGCAAAAAATGCCGTTACTCAGTTGCCGGTGCTGGATTTTATTGGCGAATCACTGGTAATGCAAACCGTCTTTCGGCTACTAAATAGTGCGGCTCGTAGTAAGGCCAGCGTCTTTATTACGGGCGAAAGTGGCACAGGGAAAGAAGTATGCGCCCAAACCTTACACAACGCAGGGGCACGTAACCAAGGACCTTTTATTGCGATAAACTGCGCAGCTATCCCGGCAGAGCTGTTTGAATCTGAGTTTTTTGGCCATGTGAAAGGCGCGTTCAGTGGTGCACTAACCGACAGAAAAGGCGCAGTCGAAGTCGCCCATGGCGGCACCTTATTTCTGGATGAAATTTGTGAAATGGAGCTGTCTCTTCAAGCAAAATTGTTGCGATTCCTGCAAACCGGCACATTTTGCCGAGTTGGCAGCAGTGAACTGCAGCAAAGTGATGTCAGAGTGGTCTGTGCAACCAATCGCAACCCCGCCGCCGAAGTGGGCGAAGGCCGCTTTAGAGAAGACTTATATTATCGGCTTAACGTGATACCGGTGCAGCTGCCCCCTCTGAGAGAGCGTGGTGATGACATCTTATTGCTGGCTAAACATGTATTAGAAAAAAAATCTGCCAGCAACAATAAATCCTTTCAGCAATTTTCACCTGAACTCGAAACCATTTTTTTAAACTATGATTGGCCAGGCAATATTCGTGAACTGCAAAATGTTATTGAAAATATTGTTGTTATTCATGATGCCAATGTCGTGACACCAGCCATGCTGCCGGAGAGTTTTGGTAAGCCTCAACCACAAGCACCCGCTGCAGTAACAGCTTCTGCTGACAATATCTCAGCAGCCAGCACTCACCACGCACCACACGATATCGTTCCATTGTGGTTGGTTGAAAAAAACACCATTCAGTCAGCTATAGCTGTATGTGATGGTAATATCCCCTTAGCGGCAGCGTATCTGGGTGTGAGTGCTTCAACCATTTACCGAAAAATGAAAGCCTGGTAATCATTAGGCCTTCTCAATTGACCAAAGCCGCTAGCCAAAAAAGATAAACGCCAGCATCACGGGCTGCGATGCTGGCGACTGCAGCGTTATTCGCCGCTGGCAGGTGGGTTTTGTGCCGTGTCGCTGTCACTGGCAGCGACATCGGTTGCGGTATCCGCCTTTACCAGTGCTGTCCAGTCCAGCGAATACAGCTGGTCAAAGCTGTACTGGCTGATTTCGAACCAATAGTCGATATCAGTGCGGCGGATCAGCGCATTGTCAGCCTGTTTAACCAGTTGATAGGTGTAATCACGCGCACCGCTGCGAACCTGCAATTCATTGATATCTGTGCTAAGCGGCGCTTTTTCCGCCCGCTTTAGTACCGATAACGATGTCAGCTTAGCGACAACATCGCGGGCGGCGTCACTGTCGGCAGGCTGCGTTTCGCCATTTAACCGCAGTTGCCAGTCACTGCCCTGTCGTTGCAGCTGGTTGTCACCCTGGCTGATGCTATCTACCATTGGCAGGCGCAATAACTGCTTATCCAGCCAGGCAGTTTCATCCACGCTAAGCTCAAAGCGGTTCAGTGCCCCCTTGTAAATGGCGTCGTCGCCGTCTTTACGCAGGTACAGCTGGCGAAACGCCGGGCTGTCGCCCAGATACAGTGTATGTAGCGTCGTATCAGCTTGCTTTATCACCAGCTTTTGCTCGTACTTGCCCTCGCTGACGCCAAAACGGCTTTGTGCTTCGCTGCTTTGCGCCACCGGCCAGCCGGTTTTTAACGCTGACAGGTCGCGCAGCAGATTGTCGATTTTGCTTTGACTGGCACTCAGGCCGGTACCTGAAAGCTGCCAGACGTCATCTTGCCGCGTAAGCTTCAGTTCGGTATCGCTGTCTTTGCTGCTCAGTACTAGCGTATCGGCATTGGCAAGCTGAGGTAGCAATGGCTGGCTGACGACAGCATTGTCATTACTGCTGAACAGCCACAGTGCCAGTAATAGCTGCACGGCCAACAGCAAGGTTAAATTGCGCATTAAAGGTGTCATAACGCCTCCTGTTAGTGTGCCAACTGCCGCAGCCAGGCTTGCTGCCGACGGTTGTGCAGTGTTCGTTGTGCCAGAATCAACCCGGCCAGCAACAGCATGGCAAGGACATAGTTCAGATATTCCCAGAACTGCTGCTCACTCTCCGCCATCGGTGCCAAAGTGCGGTTAAACTGGCCGCGGGCACGGATAGTGGTTAATGCGGCGTCATCCAGCGCCCAATCCAGCGTATTGGCTACCAGCTGCAGCGCGGCAATATCCTGTACGCCGCTGGCGGCTCCGCTTAGCTGAACTGCGGCATCGCTGATAAAGTCATTCGAGCTCAGCACAATTAACCGCGCCGATGACGGTGAGCGCTGCAGCACCGAGGACACATTCAAGCTGTTATCTGTCGCAGTGCCATCTGTTTCAGTACCATCTGTCTCAGTATCAGACGTCGCAGCATCTTCCGTTTCTGCGTCGGCGCTATCACTTTGTGCAGTTAGCAACGGCGAGTCTTTACCGGCAAAGTACGAGCTAAACTCGCCTTCTACTGCTGCGGCCAGTAAGTAAGCCTGTTGCTCGCCTTGTGGCGCGAAGCTTAGTTGCCCCTGTGCATTTAGCGCTGGCAGCACCTCTGTACTGTCTGACAACCAGGACCGCGCCGAACTGTGAACCAGCGCTGTCACCTGGCGGCTGCTGTTTTTTGTTTCATCGATACTCAGCGGCGATGCCCAGTTCATCACCAGTTGTTGCAGGCCTGCTGTGGCCGGATGCGTGGTATTCAGGCCACTTTGGCGCACATCAATAAAGTACGGGTAGTCGAGCATCCGCACTTCCTGCACGCGAAAACCGCCCAAATCACGACTTACCGGCAGCGGTAACGCCGCACTTTGCTTGTCCAGCACCAGACTGTTTTGCTGCGCGATACCGTGGTGGGCCAGCCAGTCAGTCAGACCAGAGCTGACCGTTTTCAGGTTCAGGCCGCGGCCACTAAAGTCGGCGCTGTAGGGTGAACTGGCCAGAAGCACTGTACCGCCTTGCATTAAAAACTGATCGATGGCAAACACGGCCTTTTCGTTCAGATTGTCCGGCGCCGCAACCAGCAAAATATCGGCCTCGCTGCTGACACTGCCGTCGGTTAAGTCTTCCGTTTTTACATTCAGCTCATCGCCAAGATATTGTTGCAGCTGGTTAAAGCCCATGCCGCCGTAAGGATTGGCCGCAGGTGTAACCAGCGCAACTGTCTTACGATAGCCGTTGGCAAAACGCTTCACCGCCGCGCTGAAATTGCGCTCGAAACTTTCGGCCGAAAAATCATCCAGCGGTATTTGCAGCAGTTGTTCACCGTCACCCAGCAGTAAGTGAAAATAAAACGGGTTAGGATCTAACAAGCCGGTAACCAGCGGACTCATGCCGTAATCATTGGCCAGCTGCTCTGCTACCGCACCGCCATCCGCTTGGGGGTCAACCGTCTGGCGGCTCAGTTTATCGCCGGCTTTTTCTGCCAATTTATCCAGCACAGTGTCAATGTCTGCGGCAAACTGCTGCAGCTGTGGTGGTAATTTTTCCTTTGCTGAGATGTAGGCATTAAAAGTTAACGGTTTAGCCACGGCAGCAAACAATTCACCACCCGCCTGGTAGCCCTGTACCACACTGCGAATGGTGCGGGTGATATCCAGCTCGGGGTTGCGTAGCTGCACATCGACGTTGCTTTCGCTACCGGTTTTCACTTCAATCAAATCGCGAAAACCGAGCACTTTGTATTCACTGCCGTATTGCACCAGCACATTAAAATAGCTACTGACAATTGACGACTGATAGCGGTCTGCTACCTGAAACGGTACCGGCTCAATGCCAAATTCCTGATTTGCTTGTTTTTCAGCTTCGGCAGAGCTTAGCGGGTCAATCAATTCCAGCTTAATGCGGCCTTTGCCGGCAATTTCATATTCACGCAGCAAGTCACTCAGCTGCGGTACCAGGGGCGCCAGCAACGGGTGAGTTTTACTGCTGAAATAACCGCGCAGCAGCAAGGGTTCCTGCAACTGTGCCAACTGCTGGGTGCTGGCGGGTGACAAGGTAAACTGTTGCCCCGCCGTGCTGTCATAGCGCAATATCGACAACTGCCCCAGCCATAAATTCAGCGCCAGCGCATTTACCATGGCCAAGGCCGCGGCCCATTGCCAGCGCTTGCTTTGGCTATTGCTGTGTTCACTCCAGCGGCCACGCTCCAGCGCCCAGGTGTTCAGGGTTAAAAACACCAGCGTCAGACTGACAAAGTACAGCATATCGCGCGCATCCAGCATGCCACGGCTTATCGCTTCGAAGCGGCCGGAGGTTGACAGCAGGTGTAGCCACTGACTGATATGCTGGCCAAATAAGCTGGTGATCACACTGCTGCCAATCAGGTAAAACACACCGCACAGCAATACCGAAAACAGCAATGCCACAATGGGGTTGTCACTGCGGGCCGAGGCATACAGGCCTATAGCAAGATACAGCATACCCAGCAGCAAGGTTGCCAGGTATCCCGCCCACACCGGGCCCCAGTCTAACTCGCCCAGCATGGCAACCGTAACAGGTAGTGGCAGGGTCAGCAGCAACGCCAGCAGCAATAACAAGCTGCAGCCAATAAACTTGCCCAGCACAAACTGCCACAGTGGCGTGCTTTGAGTGAGTACGTGCTCCAGGGTGCCGCTTCGGCGCTCCTCGCTCCATAAGCGCATGGTTAGGCTGCTGGCTAAAAAAATCAGCAGCAGAGGCATGGCATTAAACAGCGGCCGCACATCGGCAATATTGCGGGCAAAAAACGCTTCGCCCCAGAAAAACATAAACAGGGTTACTGCCAGAAAACCACCTAAAAACAGATAGCTGACCGGCGATGCAAAAAACAGACTGATTTCTTTTTGCGCAATGCGCCACAGCATGGCACGTGAAGAAAGTTTAGCCTCAGGCGACATGTTTCACCTCCGCATTTTGATTTAGCTGACGAAATACGGTTTCCAGCTCACGCTGCTCGATAAACAACTGGGTTAGCTTCGCGCCAGCGGCAAACACCGCTTGCGCCGTCGCCTGGCACAGCGCCGTCAGATCAGAGCTAGCAACCTGGTTGTCGTTCAGCGTCAGGCGGTATTGTCCGGCCGATAACGCCGTAAGCTGCAGTGAGGCAAACTGTGGCTTAACGGCCTGTATCAGTACCGGCTGGCTAATATCACTGTGCAATTGCACACTGTTGCTCTGGCGTAAGTCAGCCAGACTGCTGTCCAGTACCAGTTCACCACCGCGCAGCATCAGCACCTGAGTACACAAAGCGTCGACTTCCTGCATAATGTGGGTAGATAAAATTACCGTCGCCTCTTTGGCCAGTTCGCGAATAAGGTTACGCATAGCTTCGGTTTGCGCCGGGTCCAGACCGTTGGTTGGCTCATCCAGAATTAACAACTTGGGCCGGGTTAATATGGCCTGCGCCACGCCTACCCGTTGTTTGAAACCACGTGACAAGGTAGCAATGGGTGACAGCAGTTTGCTGGCAATATCGGTGGCAGCAATGGCATAACGGATAGCGGCTGTTTTCGCCTGCCCGGTTAGCCCTTTTAACGTAGCGGCATAATCCAGATAGTCGGCCACCGTCATATCCGGATACACCGGTAAACTTTCTGGCAGGTAGCCAATTTGAGATTGTATCGCCGCTCTATCTGTCGCCATATCCAGGCCATTTAACCTGATACTGCCGCTGTCGGCATCGAGATAGCCGGTCAGCATCTTCATAATGGTGGTTTTTCCGGCGCCGTTATGGCCCAGCAGGCCAACAATTTCACCGGGTTTAATACTAAAGCTGACGTTATTGACCGCCAGCATAGCGCCATAGCGACGCTGCAAGTTGGATACCTGTAACATAGTGTTCTCCGCTGCGGTAAAAAATTGATTTAACGTTAAAGCAGCGAACGTGGCGGCGGATGCGCCAACAATAAGGGCGAGATGTACAAAAACATTGTTTTTACCTTCCTCTTTGGTTGTCGGGTACATTCCCGTAAAAACAGTGTGTTAGAACAAAGCAAAAAAAATATATGGTCGCGGGTTGGAATTTCAAGCGGGGTAAAAAAGGTTTATTTCGCTTTGGCGGTCAGCCTTATATGGTGATGTTTTTGTAGCAGACACAGATAACGCCAGACACGATACAGCCAAACCGGCCATGAACAAATGGGCAGACAACAGCAAGCGCTGCGTCTGCCTCTGCAGGCTACTGCTTGATATACGCCATAGCACGTTCCAACGCTTCATCACGACCTGCCATCACACCTTTGAGCGTTGGCAGCACCTCAATATCCGGCACTATGCCAACGCGCTGCGTTGGGGTTTTGTCCGCATAATACACGCCGATACCGGAAAGACGGGTACTGTGGCCACCCGGCAGGGATATACCAGACACATTGCCGTCCGCGCCGGCGGTAGTGTTGCCGATAACGATTGCGCTGGGCGCGCCGCGAAATGCCATTGCGGTGTATTCAGCCTGACTTACTGTTGCTTCATCAACCAGAATAACAACCTTGCCTTTATAGTAATCCGGATTATCACCACCTACGGCTAATGGCTCAGTCCAGTTGAACTGGCCGGGATTATTAGTTTGCATGCTGGTAAAGCGGACAAAATTATAAGCAGAAGGGTATAAATGCGCGCCCAGTTCAAAGACAACAAACTTCGATGGGTAACTGCGGATATCAATAATCAGGCCCTTGGTATTCGCCAGTGCGGTCATCATCTGATTAACGCTCTGGCCTTCCATTTTATCTAACCTGATATAGCCAATATTGTCATCTAACACCTGATAAGCCTGGTCGCCATGATTATAGTGCGCTAGCTCTGCCATGCTTCTTCGCTGCGTGCTGCTGTCCACCAGCGTGAGCTGCAACGGTATGCTTTTGCCCTGCCTGGTAACGCGCAATGCCAATTGCTCGGCGTTAGCTCGAAGTAAATACCGGGCTATTAGCCAATGCTGTGTGGGCTGGTTAGACCCCGCCGCTATCGGGCGCAGGTGCTCGATGCGATCGCTAACGGGTTTATCGTTGATATGAGTAATAATATCGCCAACTTGCAATGCCGGCGCTGCTTGATGCACCTGATAAACAATGGGCTTGCCTTCAACAAAACGCACCTCGGCAGGCACCATGTTTTTACCAATATAACCAGACAGCGCATCGTTTTTAACCGTTAGCTGAGTGTGCGAGTCATGCACTGCGTAGATCAGCCTGGATAGTGCCAGCAAATAATCTGTCTCGGTTGTCGAGCCGACTACCTCGGCAATGGCGGTTGCTAAAACCTGCTCCCACGGCTGCTCGGTTAAGTGCCGGTTGGGTGAATAGTAGTGAATCATGTTCCAAAACCGAAACACCGCCAGCAGACGAAAACCGGTGTCTTCACTGCTAATATCGTTATAAGGTTTTTCATTGAACTGTGGACTACCTACCGAAGTGGGTTTAACCCAATAGTGTTTTTCTGGCAGTTGGGCAGCGTAAACCTTTGCCAGCGCCTGATTCAGCGACGCCGATAACTGCCACGACAACCAGTGCTGCTCGGCATGCACCAACGCGGCATCACTGCTGTTTTTACAACTGTTACAAGCATGTAGCTCGCCCAGGCTATTAATCCACTGCGTTAGCAGCTTATCGCGCGCGTTGTTATCTACCGACATTACTGCCGGGATCAAGCGGAACAATTCGGCATCCATACTCAGGTTACCGGCGGCCGATTCCGGATGATAGTACTTTATAAAGCCCCACACTTTGGCCAGGGCCGCAAGATTGTCCTGCTGGGTTTTGCTTAAGGCAGTAAAACGCAGGCCCGAGTCTTGCTCAAACTGGTGCGGTAAATCCGCGGTAAAAATCGGCCGCTGTTTTAGCGGCGCCTGCTCAATGGGCTGCTCATCTAACGTCAGTGTCAGCTGCGCCATCTCGGTCTGGCCGGTCCCTACCTGCATCACGCCAAAATGCAATGCTTCGGTGTCAGCATGCAGCTCTGCGGTTAGCGTATAACGCTGCCAATCATTGCTGCCATTAACCGCCTCTACCTCCATATCGTTATATTGCGCCGTATCACTACTTTCAGTCGTTTGGTACAGCCAAAATCCGGCATAACCTTGTGCACTGACGTTCTTTGTGCGCAGATAACCGCTGAGGCGCAACGTTTTTCCACTATAGGGAAAACTAATCATTTGGGACACGTCGGCATACTCTCCCTCAGTGTTGCCGGTACGGCTAACCTGAACAGCCGTTATATTACCCAATGCCGGCTGTTTACTAATAACCGGTGTTTCAGTGCCAGAAATTACCCAGTGCGCCGGCAGATTATTGCTCAGTTCAGAAAAATCCATGTTTTTTGCTGTGGTTTCAGCCATTACGTTGCTGCCAAATAACAGCCCCGCTAGTAGAAGTCCTCGCATGCCTGTTCCTTAAATATTATTGTTATATCCGGATTAATATGTAACTTGAATGATAATTAAATGATTACCTTCAGGCCGAGATTAAAGATAAAAAGCTGAATAGCAGATTAATAAAAAGGAAAAAACGGCACTAATACAGCGCAATAGCGGGCGCTTGATTAGTTCAGGGTTCGTTTAAATCGCTGTGGTGTTTAGAGAACACCGGAATGGTAATTTGCCATTTTATTGCCGCCAGCCGCAGGGCCAGTAATGCCAGCATGCCGCACAGCATAGCGGTAAGCTGCGCCGCACCCAGCGCTAACAAGCCTGTGTACACCGCGCCGCCGACTATACAGGTGACTGCATATAATTCACCGCGGAACACCATCGGTACTTCTCGGCACAATACATCGCGGATCATGCCGCCACACACGCCACTCATGGTGCCAAGCAGTATTGCCACCATGGTAGAGGTACCATTATCAAGCCCCTTTTGTGTGCCCATGACCACAAAAAATGCCAGCCCCAGCGCGTCAAATAGCTGCAAGGTATTATGTGGTACCGTCAGGCGGTTACGCACCAATAAAATCGTCGCGACAACGGCAATAAAAATGGCATAAAAATAGGAGTTATCATTAATCCAAATCACCGGTACATCGAGAATAAGATCGCGTAGCGTGCCGCCGCCAACTGCCGTAACACTGGCCAGCACAATAACGCCAAAACCATCCATTTGGTTGCGCCATGCGGCCAACGTGCCAGAGATAGCAAATACAGCAATACCCAGTAAATCAAACCAGTGAAAGTAGCTTTCCATATACCGCGTTCCGCCTTAGTCAGGAGGCCAAAGTAACAGGCTTTAGCCAGAGCGTAAATAGTGACAGTGCGGGCAAAAAACCAGCGTATCGGCTATTCGCCCATGGCCTGACGTGTTAACATTCTGCCGTTTTGTTAACAATATTGATAAGGGATTAAAATGAAGAAGTCGGTGCTAGTGTTAGCTGTTGTTGCTGCAGCCGTTGCAGGTGGCCTGTATTATGCCAACACCCAGGCGGAAAACGCCATTAAGCAGCAAATTGAATTAGCGAATCAAAGCTATCTTGAACTTGCCAGCAGCGGCGAAGTTCCGCATATTTCACTGACTTACCAAACCATTTCAGCCAATATTCTAACCTCCAGTTATCGTATTAACGGGCTGGAAGTTGCCATTGCCGAGCTGGGCACCGTCGCCAGCATTGAGCAAATATCGGCTGTCGGCATTAAGCCGCAGGGTTTAGCAGATAAAGGCAGCATGCAGTTTACCGGTGCCAAAGCTGCACCGGCCGTACTGCAAATGCTACCGCCGCATATCCGTACGTTTTTACAGAGCCTGGCGCTGCACGGAGACTACAGCTATGCCTATCAGGCAGACGGCCAACTGCTGTTTAAGCAAAAAACCCGTATTAACGACGAATTCAGTCTGAGTTACCACTTTACACTGGCGCAAATGCAGCAATTCTGGCAATACGCAAAAGAATTAAGCGCCTTACCGCCAGCGCAGCAACAAGCCCTGACCAGCAATGAAGCCTACGTAGAAGAAATGCTGGCCAAGCTGACAACCGGCGCGCTGAGCAACGGTACGGTTACCATTGAAAATAACGGCTTTATCGAACGTGCAGTAGCGATGACCGCCGAGCAGGGCCAAACGCCAGACTTAGCCACCCTACAAGGCATGGCGTTGCTGAATATTTCCCAGCTCGAGTCGCTACCTCAACGTATGAAAGACAGTTTAACGGCTTTTGTTAACACACCAGAAAAACTAACGTTGTCGTTTAACTTCGCTGAACCGTTGCAGTTTACCAAGGTGCAAAATGGCGAGCTGTTGCCACAATTGGGCTCACCCGAAGCCATTATTGAATTCGCCAACGTGCAGCTTAGCGCCAACTAAGCCACACGTTTTGCATTAAACCCGCTGCGGCGGGTTTTATTTTGCCTGATTACCGCTCGCTTGACATTGGTTAGCACCTCAAGTATAAATGCGAACCATTGTCATTTGCATTAACACATTAACTATGAAGCCTCTCTCTGTTGTAACTTTAGCTTTGTTCGCCACCTCTTCGCTTGCTGCAACGCAACAGGATATTGAATATATTACTGTTAGCGCCAGTCGCAGTAACGCGCCAGTCAGCACCGTGCCAGCAACGATAACTGTGATTAGTCAGGAGCAAATAGCTTCTCAGCTAGCGTTTACGCAGGATATCTCCGCCATTTTGGGCAATCTGCTCCCTGGCTTTTCACCCAGCCGGCAAAAGCTGACATCAGCCGGTGAAACGCTGCGAGGCCGCGAACCGTTATATCTGATTGATGGCGTACCGCAATCTAACCCTCTGCGCAACGGCTCTCGTGATGGCAAGACGATTGACCCGGCGATGATTGAACGCATAGAGGTGATTCGAGGGGCTAATGCCATACAGGGTATGGGGGCTAGCGGCGGTATTATTAATATAATTACCAAATCAGCCGGCGATAGCCGCCACCAGTTCAGTGCGGGTGTTACCACTCCCACCGCCGGTGGAAACGATAGCCAAAGCTACAAAGCCAGTTATCTGCACAGTTACCGGCAGCAGGGTTTTACTGTGGTCGCCGGCGTTGCAGCCAGCGATAATGGGATGTACCGCGACGGTAATGGCAGACTAATCGGTGTTGATGGTACCCAGGGCGATACCATGGACTCGCGTAGTATCGATGTATTTATTAAAGCCCGTCAGCAGCTAAGCGGGCATGACAGCCTGCAGTTGATGATCAATCACTATAAATTGCGCGGTAATGGCGACTATATCCAAATCCCTGGCGATGTGACAACAGCAACACCGGCACTGTCACAGCGAGGCGAAACCGAAGGTATGCCGCCGCAAAATCGTGTGACAACCGCGACGCTGGACTACAGCAACCTTGCGATTTTCGGCGGCAGCATAAGCTGGCAGCTGTTTTTACAGGATTTTGCCGCACTATACGGCGGCGGCCGTTTTGCTGCGTTTCAGGACCCGGCACTGGGCGCCAATTTTTACGATCAGTCGCAGAATAAATCCACTAAGTACGGCAGCCGCTTAACCTGGTTCAAGCCTGATCTGGCTGTCAAGGGGCTGGATTTAAGTGCTGGCGCTGACTGGCTGCAAGATAACACTCATCAGGAACTGGCGCTCAGTGGTCGCAACTGGGTACCAGAAACCGAGTTTACTAACCTGGCACCTTTTACCCAGCTGCGCTACAGCGCGCGGCCAAACCTCACCTTCAGCCTTGGTGGTCGTTATGAGTATGGCAAGCTCAAAGTTGATGACTTTACAACACTGGCTGCATACAACAGCACTGTTGTCGCCGGTGGTGAGCCCGACTTTGATGAGCTGCTAATCAACACCGGCGTGGTATGGCAATTTCATCCGAATGTCCGGCTATACGGCAGCTATAGTGAAGGTTTCAGCATGCCAGATGTTGGCCGTGTGCTACGTGATATCAACATGCCGGGTTTATCGGTTGAGAGCTTTTTAACCCTGCAACCGGTACTGTCAGATAATGTGGAACTGGGTGTTGAGTTCAGTTTTGACAACTGGCAGTTGCGCGCCAGCGTATACCGTTCAGATTCTGATTTAGGCTCACGTCTGCAAGCTGATGCCGACGGTATTTACAGTGTCATGCGCGAAAAAACTGAAATCAATGGCATTGAGGCAGAGGGGCAGTATTATTTTAACAGCGATAATCAGCTAGGGTTTAGCTATGCGCGCACCCAAGGCCGCTTTGATAAAGACAACGATGGCAAGGTAGAAACTGATTTAGGTGGCGTTAATATTGCACCGGAACGGTTAAACCTTTACTGGCAACAGCTCTGGTCACCAACGCTTAGCAGCCGCTTACAAGCAAATATCTTCTTCAGCCACACGCTGAATACCGCTGAGCACTTTGACGGTTACACCACGCTGGATGTCAGTAGCAGTTACGACTCAATTTACGGCCGTTGGACGCTGGGAATAGAAAACCTGACAGATAAACAGTATTTCACCTATTATGCTCAGAGTAACCCGGCGCCAGCACGTTACTTTGCCGGTATTGGCCGCACACTCAACTTAAGCTGGTCACACGCGTTCTGATATGCCAACACCCAGCACCCTGCATCGCTATCTTGGCTGGTTCGTCGGCATCTGGTTCGCGCTAATCAGCCTTAGCGGTGCGGTGTTGCTGTTGAAAAATGATTTACTGCGCTGGCAGTACCCGCAATTGCAAAACCGGCCACTGCCCGCCCATATCAGCGATTGGGGGCCACTGCTCGATCAGCTGCAGCAGCAAAGCCAGTTCCGCTATGTCAAATTTCCCGCGCCCGGTGCGCACTGGTTGGAGGCTGTAACACTTAGCAATGAACGTTACTACTTTGGTGCCGAACAAACTTTACTACTAAAACGTGTGCCACATGGTGACTGGATAGATTGGCTATATGATTTTCATCTGCATTTACTTGGCGGAAAAGCCGGCCATACCGTGCTTGGCGTAATTGGTCTGACTTGTCTGCTACTGTTGCTGGCCGGCATTGTGCAGTGGTGGCCAAAACGTTTTAGCCGGCGGCTGTTCGTACTACCCAAACCTGCGCTCAATGCCCGCGCACTGCGACAGTGGCACAGCCTGCTGGCATTAAGTTTTGCGCCCCTGTTGTTGCTGGCATGCCTCACCGGTAGCCTGCTGGTATTTAATGCGCCGTTTCGTAGTGTGCTAAGCCTGTTTGTTGCAACACCGGCGCAGGCAGAACCGGTTATCCACGCCGGGCTGCAGCCGCTGACGGACACTGACTGGACAGCCGCCTTAGCTCAGGCGCAAATGCATTGGCCGGATGCGAGCTTAAGGCTTAGTAGCTTGCGCCGCAGCGATGACCAACCCATTAGCTTTCGTGCCCAAAGCCGCGGCGAATGGCACCAGAATGGCCGTAGTATTGTACAAATTGATGCCAGCACAAATCAGGTGATTTACGCTGTACCAGCCAGTGCTTATGGTAACAGTGCTGCCATTGCTAACAGCCTGTATCCATTGCACACTGCCGCAGTTGGTGGCAAATTTTATTTTTGGGCTTTGCTGCTAAGTGGTGCACTGCCCTGTGTATTGCTTGGCATTGGATTACTCTACAGCCGGCACAAGCGCCGCCGTATATTAGCGAGATAATGCTGCCAGGTGTGGCACAGTGGTCAAAGTATTATCTCAGTATTACCGGGCTACGGCTGGATTTGCTGCACGCTTATTGCCGTCGCCGGTGGCACTGGTTAAGATGGCGCAACCTCACTTTCTGATTAAAGAACTTTGCAACTATGCTAAAAAGCGCTCTGTTACTGTATGTCCTGCCTCTACTGCTGTGCTGCCAATCGGCTTATGCGGCAGTCCCGGCAGAAAAACCAGCCGATGCCTACGGCACGATCAGTGCTGACAAGCTGCTACAAGACTATGCGGGTTTTGCTGCTGAATATGCAGCTTATACTGTTTCTACAGAAGAAATAGATCAGGTGCAATCACTGCAAAATGTGTCATTTTTGGTATTGTTTGGCAGCTGGTGTCATGACAGCGAGCGTGAGGTACCGCGCCTGTTAAAACTGCTGCAGCACGCTAATATTCCATTACACGCTGTGCAGCTAGAAGCCGTAGACCGGCAGAAAGAACACCCTGCTGATTTGCAGCTTACCCATAAGCTGCGTTTTACCCCAACCATTATAGTACTGCGCGACGGGAATGAACTGGGCCGTATTGTGGAAAAGCCGCAACAATCTTTGGCCGCCGATCTGGCACAGATTATGGCCGCCAACTAATACAGTCAAAGGCCGCAGGTAGCCTCTGCGGTAATAGTACGCTTAGCCACAGGCATCTGGCCGTTGTTAGTACTGTGGTGCATTTTGGTTTTCGCCCGGCGTCGGCACGTCTGCCTTACTCACCCGCTGCGCTCTGGCAATTTTATGGGCTAGCGCCTGATCGTCCCTTTCTGCATCTAAGCCTTGCTGTCGGGTATTCTGTGCCGGCGTAAAAGCCAGTTTAGTCATCAGCGCAAAATGATCCGAGCCGATAGACGGCAATCTGGCGATGCTATGCACCGTAAAGTGCGTGCTATGAAACAGGTGATCGAGCGGCCAGCGCATAAACGGATAGCTGGCATGGAATGTATTAAACATACCGCGGCCGACCCGCGGATCTAACAAGCCACTAATCTTGCGAAATAACCGGGTGGTGCGGGACCAGGCAACATCGTTCAAATCACCGGTAACAATAGTGGGCTGCCGGCTATCGGCGATACTGCGTGCAACAATCACCAGTTCAGCATCACGCTCGGCTGAGCGGGTGTTTTCCGTTGGGCTGGGCGGCGCCGGATGCATAAAATGCACACGCACGCTATCACCACTACGCAGAGTCAATAAGGCGTGCATTGAGGGCACATCATCCTGCACCAAAAAAGCCGTGTCTGTTTCCTGTAATGGCAAGCGTGAATACACATGCATTCCATACAGATTATCCAACGGGCACTTAATACTATAGGGCATAGCTGCTTCAAGACAGTCCAGCTGAGTTTGCCACCACTGATCAGATTCCAGAGTAACCAGCACATCCGGCTGATGCTGTTGCACCAGCGCCAGCAACTGCCCGGCGTTACGATTGTGCATCAACACATTGGCGGTAATGATACTAAGTTGCCGATCAACACTGTGATCTGTTGCAGCCTTCACTTCCTGGCGCCATAACCGGGTATAAGGCAGGATCCACCACAACTGCCACCCCAGACATATCAGCACCGCTGTGCACATCAGCCATGTATTGATGTCGTTGAACTCAAGCGCTATGCCTTGTGTTATTAACAACAGCGCCGCCAGCACGGCAAGCTGTAACCGCGGAAAATCCCAGCCGCGCACTGCCCAATGCGCATTGTGCGACAGCGGCAATAAGGTAGCCAACACCACAAACGCGGTTAACAGGCCTAAAAACAGTGCCATCTAAGGGTCCTTGCGATGATAGTTGCAAAGTATGAGCTAGAAACTCCCATAATTCCCACTCCATGTAAAGCACGGCAGCAGCACGCTTATAACACGGCAAGCATCAACCTACTTAAGGCACCTTGCACTAAGCGATTAATAATGAACCAGGCGGGCTATTGGATAACATTGCCCCTTATAACAACGTGTTATACGCTACCCTCTTGCTCAACTACTAATATGCGCGCTTCGCCTCTGGGATGGGCGACATGCGCCGTGCCAACCGCAGCAAAAAAAATATCTCCGGCTTCCATGGTAACGACACTCTGCACACCGTGCTCTTTGTAGTGCATGTCTACCACACCGTCTAACACCACAAACACCTCTTCACCGTCGTTGATATGCCACTTGTAGGGTTCATTGGTCCAGTGAATTTTCGTCGTGATACCTCGCATATTAGCAATTTGTTTTGCGCCCCATGCCCTGTCGGCGGTGAAAGTTTTACCTCTTACAATTTCCATTTCTTTTATCACCCTAGCTTACTTAACAGGTTATGTTTTACTGCCGGCCACTCACTGGCAATAATAGAATACACCACTGTATCTCTGTATGAGCCGTCTTTCATTATGATGTGATTACGTAGTATGCCATCTTGTTTCGCGCCTAAACGTTCTATGGCAGCGCGGGAGTTTAAATTGAAATAATGTGTTCTGAATTCCGCGGCAATGGCATTAGCGCTTTCAAATAAATTGCTCAATAGCAACAGCTTACACTCAGTATTTATTGCTGTCCTCTTAGCAGAGTCGGCATACCAGGTGTAGCCAATATTCGCCCTTCTGTTGCGCTCATCTACGTTGTAATAGCGCGTAGAGCCAACTATTTTACCAGATGCGACTGCTCTAACTGCGTAGGCCACAGCGCCTTGCTGGCAATCTGCGATAGCCTGTTGCACGTAGCCTGCCATTTCTTCGGATGTTGGCACATTTGCATACCATAATTTCCAGCTTTCACCATCTGATACCGCGTCT
>JBFKFH010000035.1:0-18824 GCA_041618685.1 Rheinheimera sp. | reverse complement strand
GCTCTATTCATTGCCGCCATCGTCTTTAATTTCATCTACAACTTCTTTTGCGCCTTTACCAACCGCTTTGACGGCATCGCGTGAACCATGGCCAACCGTGGTCGTCACCTCCTTAGTCGCTCCGCCTATGGTTTTGCCTGCTTCTTTTAAACTGGCGCAAGATGCCAACACAACTACGCAACATAGCACGATGATTTTTATCATTTTTTCTTATTTCCAATTACTGTGTTGGTCTGATGACACAGCGGCTACTGAAGGTAATCGAAAAGGCGGCGCTCTTTCAACGCCTCTTCACGGTACTCTGCATAATCTGCTTGTTGTGTAGGCATAAGCTTCCCTCTGCTATGCCTTATCTGGCTTTTGGCTGTGCTACTTTTAGAATTTCGGTTAATCCGGCTACAGCACCGCCGATATTAGCCAATTCTGCCGGTACGATCATGGTGTTGTTGGTTTTCGCCAGGTTGCCGAATTCTTTTACGTATTGCTCGGCAACACGCAGGCTGACGGCTTCAGAACCGCCCGGATGATTTATCGCTTCGGCAATCTGACGGATACCTTCAGCAGTGGCAATGGCGATAAGCTCAATTTCACGCGCCCGGCCTTCGGCTTCGTTAATCTGGCGCATCTTGTCGCCTTCTGACAGGTTAATCACTTCCTGCTTCTGGCCTTCAGACACGTTAATCATGGCCTGACGTTCACCTTCCGATTTCGCTATAGCCGCGCGGCGCTCACGTTCCGCACGCATTTGCTGCTCTAAGGCATCTTTAATGCTGATCGGCAGCTCAATGTCGGCAATTTCATAACGCAGTACTTTGACACCCCAGGGCGCAGCGGCTTCATCCAGTGCTTTAACCACTTCTTCGTTTATTTTCGCACGCTCTTCAAAGGTTTTGTCTAAGTCCGTCTGACCGATCACCGAACGCATGGTCGTTTGTGCCAGCTGAGCGGACGCATAGCGATAATCATTAATACCGTAACTGGCTTTGTGCGGGTCGATTACCTGCAGGTATAAAATGCCGTCGATACCAACCTGAATATTGTCACGGGTAACGCAGGTTTGCCGCTGCACGTCGATAACTTCTTCTTTTAGGCTGTGGGTGTAGGCTACTTTGTCGATAAACGGGATCAGAATATGAAAACCCGAGTCCAGTGTACGCGAGTACTTACCTAAGCGCTCGATGACGAAATTGCTTTTTTGCGGCACCACCCTCGCTGTTTTAACAATGGTAATAATGACAGCCAGCGCAAAACCAGCCATTAAAATAGTGTTAATATTAAATTCAATGTTGCCCATCAGATTTACTCCTTAAAACAGATGGTTAGCTATATAAACTGTAATTTATCCGCCTTTATTGGCCGATACCACCAGTTTGATGCCCCGGTTAGCGACAACCCAGGCAATATCACCGGCTTTGAGACTGTCGCCGGATTCTGCATCCCATTGCACGCCATTTAGCACCACACGGCCGGTGCCCTGGTTAAAATCGCTATGCACGATAACCCGGCTGCCAATATCGTCAGCAAAACGCAGCGGCTGCTCACGGCTATCGGCAGTATAACCAACAAACCAGCGCTTGAAATGGCCGCGGGCAATGAACAGCAATGCCAGTGACAGCACGCCAAACAACATAAATTGCACGCTGTAGCTGTCAATCAGGCCAATGTTGAGCAACAAACCGACAATAATAGCGGCGATACCAAAAAATACCGCCACGATGCTAGTGGCCAGCAGCTCGGACAGGATCAGCACGATACCGGCAATAATCCAGATGGTCGCAATATCCACTTAATTTGCTCCTTAACAATTGTTATGCTGCACATTAACGTATGGCATACAAAGCGGTCAATGTTATCTGCCACCTGCTTTGTAACAAGGCATATTGCGGTTTTGGAGCACGAATGCGATTTTTACTACGGGCGTTGTTTTTCAGTTTGCTGCTGTATGCCTGCTATCTGTTGGTCAGCGCGGCAGTAAGCAAAGACAGTAAGCTGCCAACCATGTTGCAAGGCTATGCTGAGAACGCGTTGCAGCAATATCTGTGTCAGGCCCCTGTAGCCTGGCGTATAGGCGAGCTGGACCCGGCGTTCGCCTTAACACCGGAGCAAGCAGAACAGACGGCTCATAACGCCGCCACGCAGTGGAACCAGGCCGCTGGCTTCGAGCTATTCCGCTATGACAGTATTGATGGCTTTCCTATTAATTTCGCTTATGACGAACGCCAGCAACAACTGTTACAGCATGCGCTGTTACAACGTAACCTCGAGCGTTATGACAGCAATATTGACCAGCGCGTTAACAGCTTGCAGCAGCAATATGCGCGTTTAATCCGCCTGCAGAAACAGTTTGACCAGCTAAATCAGCAATTTGCTGCTGATTTAGCTGCCTTTGAACAAACAGCTCAGCAAGCCTCTGCCAGCAACCGTGCTGCATTACTACAACAGCAAAATCAGCTCAGCAGACGTCAGCAGCAGTTGCAGCAGCAAGCTGACGAACTCAATGCTGAGCAACAGCGTTTGCAGCGCGAGCAAAGCTATATCGATGCAACCGTAGCAGATCGTAATGCGTTGCTACCCCAGCAGGCCGAAGCAGCTGCACCGACTGAGGTCGGGTTGATGACAATAACCGGCCGGCAGCGCGTGATGACGATTTTTGCCTATAAAACGCTGGCCGATTTACAGCTGACCATGGCGCATGAATTTGGTCATGCGCTGGGTGTAGGCCATACCGACAGTGTGACATCAGTAATGCACCATGCACTGAGTTCCAGACAAAACCAGCTTACAGCTGACGATATTCAGGCGCTGCAACACCAGTGTGGCTTTACACCACACTAAACAGTTTTTGTTCCAGGGTTTGGCCTTTAATCAGGTTACGGTAGTGCCAGCCATTGGCAGCCAGGCATTGCAATACAGCCAGATCAAAATCAGCTTGCAGCTGCGGGTTATAACACAGCACCAGCTCTTTTTTCTGTGGCGCCTGAATACTGATTAATCCGGCAAGCTGGCTCAAAGCCTGTGTCACCACCTCTGCATTGTCGTGCTCTAGCTGCAATGTCAGATACTGCTGCTGCGCGTCATCCCCGGCGCTGGTCTGCGTGCTCAGCTGGCCTTGCTGCAGATAAAGCACTTTATTGCACAGTTGTTCCAGTTCAAAAATATTGTGCGAGCTGATCATAAAACTAACCTCGCCACTTAGGTGGCTGATTAATTTACGGATTTGCAGTGCGTTTACCGGATCCAGCCCGGCAGTTGGCTCATCGAGCAACACCAGCTGTGGTGTTCCGATAAATGCCTGTGCAATGGCGGCGCGTTTGCGCATACCGTGGCTAAGTGCGCCAGCTTTATGCTTACGTTGTTCGCTCAGCTCTACCAGAGCCAGCACGCGGCGCGTTTCAGCGCGGGCGGTTTTAGCGGACAAACCCTGCAAGCGGCCATAAAAGTCGAGTTGCTCGCCAATGCTAAACGCCGGATCAAACTGTGCATCCTGCGGCAGCGCAGCAACCTTGCCAAACAATGCGCTACTACCGGCCTTGTGGCCTAATAGCTGAATACTGCCGCTATCTGCGCGCAAATAGCCGCACAAGATGCTGAATAATGTGGTTTTACCGGCCCCATTCGGGCCAATTAAAGCGGCAACATCACCTTGCTCCAGCGTGAAGCTCAGCTGTTGTAATACCGTTTTACTGCCAAAGGTTTTACTGACATCCCCGCACTGAATAATAGCGCTCATAACATTCTCCTTTGCATTATCAGGGTCGCGGTGCCCAGTAGCACGGCAGTTTGTACTAATGGCAGTAGCGCGTGCTGCAGGGTTTGCCAGCCCTGCAACGGAAGTAATTGCAGCACCTGGGTGCCGGGCAGATACCCAAGCAGAAACAGAAAGTCAGGAAAATAGAAAATAAACCAGCTAAGGAGCACAAACACTAAACCCAGGCTGACAATTGCCAGACTAACCGCCAACCGCGAAGAGCGCACCAGTGCCGAAAAACAGCTCATCAAAGCCGTAAACGGCAGTAATACCAGCAACAGGTTGACGGCGATAACTAGCGCTGACGTTAGCATGGCGGCACTAAGCCCACCTTCACGCCACGCGGCCAGCGAAAGTGTCGCGGCCAGCGACAGCAAAATTAAACAGCCCTGCACCAGCATTTGTCCGGCAAACCGGCCTGCCACAATACTAAAACGGCTGGAACGCAAAGCGAGAAACCGCAAGGTACCGCGCGCCATATCACTACATAGCTGATTCGCCGTGAAAAACAGACAAAATGTCGGCAACAGCAGCAAACTCAGCACCCAGTAGATAGCCAGCTCTGGTGCAGGCCAGGCAAATAACTGCGTTAAGCCGGAATTACCAAACAAGTTGCGGTAAAACTGGCGAAAGCCTTCATCGGCGACCAACTCACTGGCAGGGGCGATAGCATAACGCAATAAAAAAAACCAAATTACCGCTGTCGCGGCCAACGTCATTAAGCCACGGCGGGTCAACCACAGGCGGCGTAGTTCAAAACCAGCATAAAGCTGGCAGTGGTGTAACACAGATAAAGGGTTGGCCATAACAGCATCCTGTGCAAAAGAGTTATCTTAGTTGTATCACAGTTTGCGCTGCAGTATTGATGCCATAGTTTTAGATGTTTATATTCAATAACTTAATAAATAAAAATCTAACGACAGATAACAATAAGGCGTGAATTTAGTGTTTTTGACCATTAATTGGCTGTAATACACAAGGCCGCTTATACCGCAACCTGACTTAGGTTTGTCATGTACTTTGCACCGGCTAAATCCGATAATAGCGCAATACAATCGTTATGCCGGCAAGGCTTGTCAGATGTCAGAAACTTTTATATCTCCGCGTATAGCTATGCTCACCCGACATGACAAAGTGCGGCTAATAGCCCCGGTGTTATCGCAAGAAGCAGGCATTGAGCTTGTGCTGTGCGACAGTTTTGACACTGACTGTCTGGGCAGCTTTTCCGGTGAGCGCCCGCGCTTTATGTCTCAGGCTGAATGCGCACTGCGCAAAGCGGCACTGGCAGCAGACTTAAGCGGGGAAGCACTGGGACTGGGCAGCGAAGGCAGTTTTTCCGCCGGCCCTTTTGGCCTGGGCACCTTTAATCTGGAATTGCTCAGCTGTATTAATATTGAAGCCGGCTGGGTGGTGACCGGTCGCTTCTATGGCCCAAGCCGTGTGCAGCGCTGGACGTTGACAAGTATCGCCGCGCTGCAACACGCGCTTAGTAGCGTCCCCACAGGCCAGCTGTTATTACTCAAGCAACAGCAACAGGTTTTTAAAGGCCTGACGCCAGCAGAAACGCTGACGCACGCCACCCCGCTGTTAACACTGGGTGAGGTTGAACTGAGTTACGATTTACGTGCCCATTGCTGTCCCGAACGCCAGTTGCATATCCGCCAGGCGGCGCAGGATTTAGTGGCCAGGCTGCAACGCTGCTGCCCGCGCTGCAGCACACCGGGTTTCTGGCCTGATAAAGCCATAGCTGGCTTACCATGCGAAGACTGTGCGGCTCCCAGCAGCCTTACCCGGCAGCATCAAGCATGTTGCCAGCGTTGCGGCTATGCAGAATATTATGCCGTGGAAGCCAAATATGCTGCTGCACAATTCTGTCCGGTATGTAATCCATGAATTTACTGCGGCTTGATACCAGTCTGCAGGAGGTATTGTAACGGCAAAAAAAGACGCGCTGTCAGGATGAACTCAGCGCGACAAAGTCGTGGTTGGGAAAATGGTAACGATACCGGCTACATCTTATTGAGCCGCCAGTTAGTTAAATAAATAAAACGCTGTTTTGTTATTGCTGCTGACTTCTATCAGATCATACTTTTGCATTTGCGGAATGGCTTGCTGGATCTGGCTTTCCAGTACATCTAACTGCTGCAGGCCGGCACACATGGCCTCGCCGCGTTGCTCTAACAGTTCAGTTTTAGTTTCCATTCGTGCTTCTAAGTCTTCGCCAAAACGTTCCATTTTCTGGCCAAAGGCTTCCATGCGTTGTTCAAAGTTGCCTTCGCCACTGGTCATGGCTTTACCTACGATCATCATGATGCTACCCAAAGAACTGGTTACTGCTTCTTCGATCGCCTGCTCAAACTCTTCACCAAAGGCGTCATCCAGACCATCAAAACGGCTACCATAAATATCTATCGTGTCGCCCGACCGGGCTACGATGCTTTCGGTGCTGGTTTTAATCTTCGCCAGCGCGGTTTGCAATGCCGGATGGCGGTCAAGGTTGTCGCCAGTCAATTCAACCAGCACCGCGTTGACCGCATCGGCCGCTAACACCAGTGCATCTTCAACCAGTGCTACCGTTTCAAGTGTTTGGGTGCGAATGCCGGCTTGATAATCGCGCAGCATGCGTTGAGTACTGCTGTCGGTATCAATCATTTTGCCATCCAGCCACAGCTGACCTGCACTGTTAATGCGCCACAACTCGTTGCCGGCGTCTTTCATGCTTACCAGTTCACGGCTGATAGAGATGTCTTTATCAAAATTGATGTTGCAGCTGTTATTGTCATGCGCCATCACAGCGCTACTGATACTGGTTAATGCAAAACCGCTGGCGATAAGTAGAGTTTTCATTTTGACTATCCTTCAGACTATTTGTCATTGTTCATTACTACTATGCTGTTACAAACTTAATGCCAACATTTATGTTGTTGATAATTAAACGATAATAAAATAATCGCCAACACACACTGGTTTGCCAGTAGTGAATTTCACCATTTTTTGGTCTTTATTTAACTTAGTTAGTAGCGTAGCACACACGCCATTGTTGTATTTTTAATTACTTATTGGAATAAAGAAGAGAGATCCATTCTTTTACCGATATACATATAGATGGCTAAAATGAGCGCAATATTAGTGTGCAGGGTATTTTATGCTTTTATCTTCATTGGTGGCGCAGGCCAGCCCGTTGTCTGAACAACAGGTAAGTCAGTTGCAGGGACTGGTCAGCCAGTTAAACCCCATTCAGCAAGCCTGGGTCAGTGGTTATCTGGCAGCTAGCGCGCAGCTTGCCGGGCAAAACTCTGCTGCGGCGTTGCCGGCCACCGCACAGGCCAGCCTGACCATCTTGTTTGGCTCGCAAACCGGCAATGCCCGGCATGTCGCTGAAGCCCTGGCCAAGCAAGCTCAAGGCAAAGGGATTACCGCCAAGGTGGTTGATATGGCGGAATACAAAACCACGCAGTTAAAAAACGAACAGTATCTGATCATCGTCACCTCTACCTATGGTGAGGGCGAGCCGCCGGAGAACGCCATCGGCTTGCACAACTTTTTATTCAGCAAAAAAGCGCCACAGCTGTCCGGGCTGAAATACGCCGTGCTGGGGCTGGGTGACACCAGCTATGAATTCTTTTGTAAAACCGCGCAAGATTTTGACCAGCGCCTAGCCGAACTGGGTGCCACGTCAGTGCAAGCACGCACCGAACTGGATGTCGATTATCAGGCGCAGGCCGACAACTGGAGCAATGAGTTGGTAGCCAAGCTTGAACCAGAGCTAAAGGCCGCTGCCGCACCATCAGCGCAGGTTATTGCCTGGCCAAATGCCACAGCAGGCAGTGCAAACCAATACAGCAAACAAAACCCGTTCGCTGCCGAGCTATACACCAAGCAAAAAATTACCGGCCGCGACTCGACCAAAGATGTGCGTCACATTGAAATTTCGCTGGCCGGCTCTGGCCTGACGTATCAGCCGGGCGATGCACTGGGACTGTACTTTCTGAATGACCCGCAACTGGTGCGTGAATTGTTGCTGTTAACGGCGATTTCGCCGGACACGCCGGTGACACTGGGTACAGACAGTTTGACCGTGCAACAAGCGCTAACCGGGCAACTGGAGTTAACCCAGTCGTACCCGGCCTTTGTCGAAAAGTACGCCGCCGCGACCAACCAGCCCGAGCTGGCAGCGCTGGCTGCTGATAAAGCTGCACTGCGCAGTTACATCAGTGATCGGCAAATTATCGATATCGTGCGCGACTATCCGGGCTTGCTCAGCGCGCAGCAACTGGTGGATGCGTTACGTAAGCAGCAGCCACGGCTATACTCTATAGCGTCTTCACAGGCAGAAGTGGCCGACGAAGTGCATCTAACCGTCGCCGTCGTTAAGTACGATGCCCATGGTCAGGCCCATTTAGGTGGTGCCTCTGGTTATCTCGCCGGGCGTTTGGCTGAAGGCGAACAGGTAAACGTGTTTATTGAGCAAAATAATAATTTCCGTCTGCCCCCAAATGATGACACGCCTGTCATTATGATAGGCCCTGGCACGGGTATAGCGCCGTTCCGGGCCTTTTTACAAGAGCGTGATGCCCGCGGTGCCAGCGGTAAAAACTGGCTGTTTTTTGGCAATCCGCATTTCACCCAGGATTTTCTTTATCAGTTGGAATTGCAAAATTACCTGAAGCGCGGGGTGCTGACTAAACTGGATGTGGCCTTTAGCCGTGATCAGGCAGAAAAAGTCTATGTACAGGATAAGCTGCGCAAGCATGGCGGCGAAGTATGGCAATGGCTGCAGCAAGGCGCCCATCTGTATATTTGTGGTGACGCAAACCGCATGGCAAAAGATGTGCAACAGGCACTGCTTGATATAGTGCAGCAATATGGCAATAAAACTACCGAGCAGGCGCAGCTGTATTTAGACGAGCTGCGTGTGGCAAAACGTTATCAGAAGGATGTGTACTAATGAGCCAGTATCCAATTAACGCCGATTTAGTGGCACCGGGTGCACTGTCCGATAATGAGCGGCTAAAGGCTGACAGCAACCACCTGCGTGGCACCATCAGTGCCGATTTACAGGATGAGATTACTGGTGGCTTTAGCGGTGACAATTTTATGCTGATCCGCTTTCATGGCATGTATCAGCAGGATGACCGCGATATCCGGGCTGAACGCACCGCGCAAAAACTGGAACCACTGCACAATGTGATGCTGCGTGCCCGCATGCCAGGCGGCATTATTACGCCACAGCAATGGCTGGCAATTGATAAATTTGCCGCCGACAACACGCTGTACGGCAGCATTCGCCTGACAACCCGCCAGACGTTTCAGTTTCATGGTGTGTTAAAGCCACATATCAAACCCATGCATCAGTTTTTAAGCAGTATTGGTATCGACTCTATCGCCACAGCCGGTGATGTGAACCGCAATGTACTGTGTACGTCAAACCCGGTGGAGTCTGAGCTGCATCAGCAGGCATATCAATGGGCGGCAAAAATCAGTGAACACTTACTGCCAAAAACCCGCGCCTATGCCGAGATCTGGCTGGATGAAGAAAAAGTTGAAACCACAGAAGTAGAACCAATTTTGGGCGACAGCTACCTGCCGCGGAAGTTTAAAACTGCGGTCGTGATCCCACCGCATAATGATATCGATGTGCACGCTAACGATTTAAGCTTTGTCGCCGTAGCCGAAAATGGCCAGCTGATTGGTTTTAATGTGCTGGTTGGCGCGGGTTTAGCTATGACCTGGGGCGATACTGCCACGTACCCGCGCATGGCGGATGATTTAGGTTATGTGCCGCTCGAACACACGTTAAAAGTGGCCGAACATGTGGTTACCGTACAGCGTGATTATGGTAACCGTGCGAACCGCAAAAATGCCAAGACAAAATACACCATTGACCGTATTGGTATCGACGCCTTTCGCGCTGAAGTAGAAGCGCGTACCGGGGTGCGTTTTGCACCGGTGAAGCCATACAGCTTTACCAGTCGCGGTGACCGCATTGGCTGGGTCGAAGGTATTGATGGCAAGCAGCATCTTACGTTGTTTATTGAAAATGGCCGGGTACTGGATTTTCCCGGCAAACCACTGAAAACCGGTCTGGCCAAAATTGCCGCTATCCATCAGGGCGACCTGCGCATGACGGCCAACCAAAACCTGATTATTGCCGGGGTACCGGCTGGACAAAAAGCTGAAATTGATGCCATTGCCCGCGCCCATGGCCTGATTGACGACAGCCATAGCGAGCAACGTAAAAACTCAATGGCCTGTGTGTCGTTTCCAACCTGCCCATTGGCGATGGCGGAAGCCGAGCGTTACCTGCCAGAGCTGGTTACCAAAGTGGAAAGCTTATTAGGCAAACATAATGTTGCCGATGAACATATTGTCCTGCGGGTTACCGGCTGCCCGAATGGCTGTGGTCGCGCCATGCTGGCTGAAGTAGGTTTAGTGGGGCGTGGTCCGGGCAAATATAACCTGTATTTAGGCGGTAACCGTGAAGGCACCCGCATCCCGCGCTTGCTGCTGGATAACGTTGGCGAGAGTGACATTCTTGGCACTTTGGACACACTGATCGGCCGCTGGGCGACTGAACGTAATGATCAACATGAAGGCTTTGGTGATTTTGTTATAAGGGCTGGTGTTGTTGCACCAGTAGTGGTGCCTAAAGATGACTTCCATCGCTAAACGGGACACGACAGTGGCTGGCGCAGCGAAGTTTCGTACAATCTTGGCGCAAGATGCCGCTACCCAACAGCGCTGGCTGCATGAGGCCAATCATTTGCTGACGCCACTAACTGCCGCCGAGCGGGTACGCTGGGCGCTGGATAACCTGCCGGGAAACCCGATGCTTAGCTCCAGCTTTGGCATTCAGGCGGCGGTGATGTTGCATTTAGTCAGCTCGCAACAGGCCGATATTCCCGTGGTGTTAACCGACACCGGTTACTTGTTCGCCGAAACCTATCAGTTTATTGATCAGTTAACCGAACAATTGTCGCTGAACCTGAAAGTATACCGCGCCGCGCTAAGCCCGGCCTGGCAGGAAGCGCGCTTTGGCCAGTTGTGGCAAACGGCAGAGGGCATCAAACAATATAATCAGCTAAATAAAGTGGAACCAATGCAACGCGCGCTGGCCGAGCTTAACGTTGGCAGCTGGTTTACCGGCCTGCGCCGCAGCCAAAGCAGCAGCCGCGCTGATAAAGACATTATTGAAATCAGCCGAGGTGTGGTAAAAATTCAGCCGATTATCGACTGGAGCAATAAAGACGTATTCTATTACTTAAAAGAACATGGCTTACCCTATCATCCGCTGTGGGAACAAGGCTATGTCTCAGTAGGTGATACACACTCCACCCGTAAACTGGAGCTGGGTATGAGCGAAGAAGACACCCGCTTTAACGGCTTTGGTCGCGAATGCGGCCTGCATATTGATGGTGACGGCATCTAAACCGCACACCCGTTGAGAAAGTACCCTCTTGCCCTCATGTAGACTGGAGTTGGCGATGGCGTGATTGGCATCAGCATGATTGCACCACCGCACAACCAGCCTTACATCTATTAAAACGATTAAACCAATTTATTTTATTCGTTTTGACAATTGAATTGCACGCGGTAACATAGCCGCAGTTGAAACATGACGTGTGAACTAACCTAAAGGAGCAAGACTATGTCTTCTATTATCAATACCAAAATTAAGCCGTTTAAAGCTACTGCATTTCATCAGGGTAAATTCGTACCAGTTTCTGACCAGGATTTAGCCGGCAAATGGTCTGTTGTTGTATTCTATCCAGCTGACTTCACTTTCGTTTGCCCAACAGAATTAGGCGATCTGGCTGATTTCTATGCCAAGTTCCAGGAAATTGGTGTTGAAGTGTATTCAGTTTCTACTGACACGCATTTCACTCACAAAGCCTGGCACGATGCTTCTGAAACCATCAAAAAAATCAACTACCCGATGATCGGCGACCCAACAGGTGCTATCACGCGTAACTTCGGTGTAATGATTGAAGAAGAAGGTCTGGCGCTGCGCGGTACTTTCGTTATTAACCCAGAAGGCGAAATCAAAGTAGCTGAAATTCATGACCTGGGCATTGGCCGCAGTGCTGCTGAACTGTTCCGTAAAGTACAGGCCGCACAGTATGTTGCTAACCACGACGGCGAAGTATGCCCGGCTAAATGGACTCCGGGTGAAGCGACTTTAGCGCCTTCACTGGATCTGGTTGGTAAGATCTAACTAGTGTTTTACCCTGCAGCCTACTGCAGTGGAACCTGACTACAGCCCGCGTTAAGAAGCTGTAGTTCAGCTTCCTTCTGCCAAACACGACAGTTTGGTTACCGGGCAGGTAAACCTGCCCGGACTTCCCCGAACCTTTGTTAAACAGTTCTGCACTGCAGGCTGCGGCTTTGTGACGGCTAAATTTATCGTCTTACTTTTTCTGGAGTTTTTATGTTAGATACTAACCTGAAGCAAACACTTAAAACCTATCTGCAAAACCTGAAAACACAAGTTGAGCTGGTGGTATCTCTGGACGATAGCGCCAAAGCCAACGAAGTAAACACGCTGGCCACTGAAATTGCCGAATTATCAGATCTGGTGTCATTGCGCCGTGATGACAATGCACTGTCGCGCAAGCCGGCTATGCTGGTGCGTTCGGTAGCTAACGACACCCATATTACCTTTGCCGGCGTGCCGCTGGGCCATGAATTTACCTCACTGGTGCTGGCCTTACTGCATTCTGGTGGCCACCCTATCAAGGTTGAGGCCGATACGATTGAACAAGTTCGTCAGTTACAGGGCAGCTTCGCCTTTGAGACCTATGTGTCGTTAAGCTGCCAAACCTGCCCCGAAGTGGTGCAGGCGCTAAACATTATGGCGGCCATTAATCCCGGCATTACCAACGTAATGATTGACGGTGCGATGTTCCAGCAAGAAGTAGCCGACAAAAACATTATGGCGGTGCCGTCAGTGTACTTAAACGGCGAGCTGTTCTCGCAAGGCGCCATTACGCTGGAGAAAATTATTCAGAAACTGGACGTCAATGCCGAGAAACGCCAGGCCGAAGCGCTGAAAAACAAAGCTGATTTCGATGTATTAGTCGTTGGCGGCGGTCCGGCTGGAGCGGCGGCATCTATCTATGCGGCGCGCAAAGGTTTAAACACCGGCATAGTTGCAGAACGGTTTGGTGGCCAGGTGGCGGACACCGTCGGCATTGAAAACTTTATTTCTGTGCAATACACCGAAGGCCCAAAGCTGGTTAACAGCTTAGAAGCGCATGTGCGTGAATACAACGTCGATATTATGAATAACCAGCGCGCAGTTAAGCTAAGTAAAGGCGAAAAAGTGCAGCTGGAACTGCAAAATGGCGCCGTATTGAATAGCAAAACCGTTATTCTGTCACCAGGCGCGCGCTGGAGAGAAATGAATGTACCAGGCGAGCAGCAATATCGTGGCAAAGGTGTAGCGTACTGTCCGCACTGTGACGGACCACTGTTTAAAGGCAAAAAAGTTGCGGTCATTGGTGGTGGTAACTCAGGTATTGAAGCCGCTATCGACTTAGCCGGTATCGTTCAGCACGTTACCGTGTTGGAGTTTGCCGCCGAGTTGCGCGCTGATGCGGTACTGGTGAAAAAAGCCAAGTCGATGGGCAATATCACGATAATTACCGAAGCGCAAAGCACTGAAGTTACCGGCGATGGCAACCGCGTAACAGGTATTAATTATACCGACCGCAAAACAGGCACAGCACATCATGTTGAACTGGCTGGTATTTTTGTGCAAATTGGTTTGGTGCCGAATACTGAATGGCTACGTGGTGCCGTAGAGTTGTCAGCCCGCGGCGAAATTATTGTTGATGAACGCGGCCAAACTTCTGTGCCGGGAGTATTTGCTGCAGGCGATGCCACTACCGCGCCCTACAAACAAATTATTATTGCTATGGGTTCAGGTGCCAATGCCGCCTTAGGCGCTTTTGATTATATGATCCGTCAGTAACCTGGCACCGTAGTTAATTTAGCTTCACTCTCTCTAACTTTGACGGCAACTTCGGTTGCCGTTTTTTTTAGCCCTGCCGAAAGCTATGTCCGGGTGGTACACCCAGCAAGTCGAGCATCTCACTATTAATACGTTTTGGCCGTAGTGGTGGTATTACCAAGGTCGTGATCTGATTTAGCCTGGCAAGGCTCAGCTGCGCTAAAGGTATATGCTCAGCGCGATGTTGCCAAATGGGTAGGTCGGCCGCTTCGTACAAAATAACCTGATGATTTGATGGATACCAACGTTGCAAATACTGCACCAGCATGCTGATATAATGTGCGTCGCTGTCTAGTTTACACAGGCTGAAATCACCCGCTATCGCCACCTGCCATAGAATAAGAAAAGCTGACACATCAATAGTGCGCTGATAAAACAGAAACTGGCTGGCTTCAAACTGCTGACAGCCCTCAGCTAAGGGGTCTATACCCAGGTCAGCATACAAGCAGGCGTCAGCGGCGATACCTGCAGCCATGTTGGCACAGTAGCCCAATGCCGTTAGCTGACGTATCGTTTCATGCGGTGGCCAGCTGCCCACACCAGGGTGGCCATAGCAGGCCCACACCACCTTGTTACCCGCTTTTACTGCGGTAATTACTGCCGCAATCATCGCCTGATAACTCACACTGCGTGACTGACCAGGTTGATAAAACGGCTGTAAATCAACTAAGTTGGGGTTTATCTGCTGTAAAAAGCCAGCAAGGTAATGGGTATTGCTGTGAAAAAACACTACATCAGCCGCCGCCATCTGATTACGCGCCAATTCTGTAAGTTGACTGCCAAGGGTAATGCCAAGGCCCAGACAAAGCAGACTACCTTTAGCTTGCTCAGACAATGCGGCCTTCTTTTCTGTCTTTTGCATCATACACCCGGATACAGTTACGGCCTGCGGCTTTCGCCTGATACAGTGCGTTGTCCGCTTGGTTTAATAAACTATCAAAGTCAGCTTTGGTGCTAGCCGCGATACCGAAGCTGGCCGTGATCCGAATTATCTGATCCTCGGTTGCGACACACAGTTGCTCTATACCTTGCCGGCACTGCTCGGCAATCACCTTGGCATCAGCCAGGCTGCAGCCAGGCAGAAACAACGCAAACTCCTCTCCACCCATTCTGGCGAGGATGTCCTGCTGACGAATTTGTGCCTGGCAATAGTCAGCAATAGCACTTAATACGGTATCCCCTGCAGCATGGCCATACTGATCGTTGATTTGTTTAAATAAATCAATATCAAACACGACCAGGCTGTGTACACCCTGCTGGCGCCTGTTACCCAGCTGTTTGGTTACCGCTTCATTAAAATAGCGCCGGTTAAACAACCGGGTTAAAAAATCAGTGGTAGCCAACCGGTTTAGTGCCTGTCGCTTACTGTTAAGTACATAAATAACCAACAGCAACACCGCCAGTAAGGCGGCGGAAATAAGCAAACCTCTTTGTTTGTTATCTTTTTGCAACTTACTTTCCAGTTGCAACAACTCATTCTGACTTTTTAACAATGCCAGTTTGTTTTCGCCGGCCATAAAATCGGCTTGCGCCATATGGTAGGCGATACTGCGCTGCTTATACTCATCAATATATTGATTCAACGCGGCAGTGTGTTGTTTATAAGCAGCAATCGCTGCCTGTGCATTGCCCGTTTTATCATATGCCTGGGCTAAAAGAAGCTTGGCTTTATTAGCCGTTTGGGTGTCATTTAACGACATTGCTTGCTGATAAACCTGCGCTAGCACCGTCTTAGCCGATTCATAGGCGCCCAGCGCAAGCTCTGCGGAGCCGAGAAAATATTCAGCCTGAATCACAGAGTACAAATAGCCAATTTTTCTAAGCTCCGGCAATACAGACTGCATGCTGGCCTTAACCTGAACCGGTGAGTGCTTCAGGTCTACCTCAGCGATATAAAGCGTTATAGAGTGCAGTATTAACGGTTCTTTGGCCGCAATGCAGGCTTGCCGCGCTGTGTGCAGCAGCGCTTCAGGGTACGATTTCTCTAACTTCGCTATCGCATTTAGCTGCAAGGCGTAACCAACGCAATAACTTCGTGGTGTCGTAGCCAGCTCAACGATATTCGAAGCATACTCCAGCGCTTTATCCATTGCATTTGCACTCAGATGTAACTGTGTCGCAACGGTATACAGGTTAACTTGCAGCGCTTCATCGTTCAGTGTCCGGCCTGACTTTAGCGCGCTGAATAAGAAAGTGTATGCACTTCGGAAGTCCTTTCGGTGTTCGTAGACGGTGGCAAGTAACAGATTAGCTTTCAGCGCGATTTCTGGGTATTGACTGTCGACCACATCACTGGCCCAGGTTATTGCGTCAGCCTGCTTGCCCTGAAAGGCGAAGATATAAGCTTTTAGAAAAGTAAATTTCTGCTGTTGATAGCTGTTAAAGGACTGATAATGCTGTTCCAGTTCAGCAATAAGTTCGACAGTTTTTTCCGGTGACTGTGTACGCACCGCCTCCGCCTGATCCAGCATCTGTTGATAAGCTTCCACAGAGGAACAGGCAGCAAAAGGCACCAATAAGAATATCCACGCGCCAAAGAGCAAGCTTTTAGCTAGCACGGCCTGCTACTTTGCTGGAAAGATTAAGGTTACAGGCAACGTTGCTTTACCAGTCAGCTTTTCTACCTGCGTTTTATCACCTGACAATACGGCATCAATTTCATCCCTTTGCAGGCCAAATTGTTGCATCGTTTTTTCTGGTGCCGCGGCGTAATCTTGCTGTAATTTGGGGTTGGTGGCTAGCGCTTCAATAAACTGGCTCAGACCTGACATAGAAACTCCGTCTCTGACTATTGTTGTTCTTCCGTAATTTATCGGCCCACGCATTGGCTTGGCTGTAATGTAAGTGAATTAGCGAAAGCTGACAATAGTTTGTTTTTAACATCGGGCCATGCCACTCAGAAGAGGCATAGCACCAGCAGCATTAATTCCTTTTAGTTATATCTGAGTGTAATTAACTCTTTTATAAAAGCCATACAGACGGCTATTCTGCAGACTGTAAACTAACCTTGATGCATAGCGTTACATGCAGGAGCTTGTGTGCAGTACTTACCTCTGTTTGTTAAGTTAACCGATAAACCGGTGCTGATCGTTGGCGGCGGCTCGGTTGCGCTGCGCAAAGCCGGCACCCTGCTTAGCGCCGGCGCTAAGTTGGCGGTGGTGGCACCCGAGTTCGCCACAGCCTTTATTCAATGGCAACGCGAGGGCAAAGCAGAGTTAATATATGGTGATTTTCAACCGGCATTGTTAGAGAACAAATTCCTGGTGATTGCTGCAACTGATGATGACGAGGTAAATACTGCAGTATTTGATGCGGCAACAGCACGCAATATGCTGGTAAACACCGTAGACGACCAACCCAAATGCGGCTTTATTTTTCCGTCAATTATTGATCGCAGCCCAATTATTATTGCCATTTCCAGCTTTGGTACCGCGCCGGTGCTGGCCAGGCGGTTACGTGAAAAACTCGAAGCTTTACTACCTCAACATTTAGGCCCGCTGGCTGAGCTGGTTGGCCGTTTTCGTAGCAAAGTAAAAGCAAAGATAGCCGGTTTTGCTACACGACGGCAATTTTGGGAAAGTGTCTTTGATTCCGATGTGGTACGCGATGTGCAAGCCAATCAGCTGGCGATGGCGGAACAACGTTTAACGCAGCTACTTGACGCTTCGCAACCCCAAGCGGGCGAGGTTTATGTGGTGGGTGCGGGACCGGGTGATCCGGAATTGTTGACGCTAAAAGCTTTACAATTGATGCAACAGGCCGATGTGGTAGTGTATGACTATTTAGTATCACCACAGATCATGCAACTGGTTCGGCGTGATGCGCAGCAAATTTGTGTTGGCAAAAAAGCCGGTCAGCATTCGGTGCCACAGCAGGATACCAATCAGTTGCTGGTTGATTTGGCGCTGGCGGGTAAAAAAGTCTGCCGGTTAAAAGGCGGCGACCCGTTTATATTTGGCCGCGGAGCTGAGGAGATTCAAGCACTGGTGCCGCATAATATCGCTTTTCAGGTGGTACCAGGAGTAACCGCAGCGGCAGGTTGTGCCGCCTACGCCGGTATACCCCTGACCCATCGCGATCATGCGCAGAGTGTACAATTTGTGACGGGCCATTGCCGGCCTGATGGCAGCGAGCCAGACTGGCATAGCATGAGTAAAGCCAACCAAACGTTGGTCATTTACATGGGATTGCTCAAAGCCGAACATATTCAGCACCAGCTGCTAGCCGCCGGCCGCAGCAGTGCAACACCAGTGGCCATTATTGAAAATGGCACCCGGCCAGAGCAGCGCATTGTCACCGGTAGCCTGCAACAGCTGGCCGCATTGGTTACAGAACGGCAGATACAATCGCCGGCGCTGCTGGTGGTTGGCGAAGTAGTGAGTTTACAACACGATTTACATTGGTTTGGCCAGCGACCGCAAGCGGCGGTGTTTGGCCAGGCTTTGACCCGGATGGAGTGAGGAATAACAGATGTCTGAATTAGCCAGTGCTTTGTCGCACTTACAGCAGCTTGAAGCGGAAAGTATCCATATTTTTCGCGAAGTGGCCGCCGAGTTTAAAAAACCGGTCATGCTGTATTCCATCGGCAAGGATTCTTCGGTACTACTGCATCTGGCCCGCAAAGCCTTTGCACCGGGTAAGATCCCGTTCCCGCTGCTGCATGTTGATACCAACTGGAAGTTTCGTGAAATGATCGCGTTTCGTGACCGGCTGGCCAAAGAGTATAACTTTGAGCTGCTGGTGCATAAAAATCCGGAAGGTTTGGCAATGAATATTAACCCTTTTGTGCATGGCAGCGCCAAACACACCGACATTATGAAAACGCAGGGGTTAAAGCAGGCACTGAATAAATACGGTTTCGACGCCGCCTTCGGTGGCGCTCGGCGCGATGAAGAAAAATCCCGTGCCAAAGAGCGGGTCTATTCATTCCGTGATAAACATCACCGCTGGGACCCGAAAAACCAGCGCCCCGAGCTATGGAACCTGTATAACGGCGCGATCAATGAAGGCGAAAGCATTCGGGTATTCCCGCTGTCAAACTGGACCGAACTGGATATCTGGTTG